>JAILLM010000081.1 GCA_024693165.1 Bacilli bacterium
TCTGGTGAATCTAATTATTATTTATATAATGAAAATGCTAAATCATTTATGATTTATGATGGATCTATCGAAGCAATAAGTGGAGAAAAGAATAAAGTTTATAAATATATTATTTATGGATTTATGGCTTTCTCTGGATTACTTTTATTAATTTGCTTATTTGGTAATAAAGGTTCTAAAAGAAGAAGAGTAAAAGAAAATGAAATTAGTAATTCTAAAATTGAAGAAGACTATGCTGAAGAATATGCGGAAGAATTAGATGAAGAGAGAGTTGCTGAAGACATAGAAGAATCTATTAATGAAGAAGAGGAAGAATATGTTGAAGATATTTCTCCAGTAAAAGAAGTTCCTCAAGAAGAAATCGAAGTTAAAGAATTAGATATTGATGAAGATGCTATAGAAGAAACACCTATGGTAGATAAAAAAGCATTAAAGAAACAAAAAGCTGAAGAAAAAAGAAAAGCTAAAGAAGATGCTAAAAAAGCAAAGAAAGAAGCTAAAGCTGCTAAAAAGAAAAAAGACGAATTTGATTGGTAATTATTAATTAAATAATCTATAGAAATATAGATTATTTTTTTATTTAATACTATAATTTATATAGTAGGTGTGTTTATATGTTGAAGTTGTATTTCAAGGTTAAAAAATATCTTAAAGAAAAAGGATTTACTTTAGTTGAATTATTAGCAGTTATTATTATATTAGCAATTATAATGTTAATAGCAATACCTTCTGTTTTATCAGCATTAGAACGTGCAAGATTAAGATCATTTATGTTATATGCTGATAAAAGTGTTAGTTTATCTTTTAAACAATTAATTGATGATATAGACTTTAATGAATCAATCGAAGATGATTCATGTGTGATATATAATGTTAAAACTGATTTAGGTTTATCTAATACTGGTGATTATGAAGGTTGGGTATTAGTAGATGGTTCTAATGATGATGCATATATTACTTTATTTAATGACGATTATGCATTAGTTGCATTTCATTATACTGATAAACAATCTGATATGGAAAATGCTTTAGTACGTAAAGACACAGTTGATCCAGAAGAATTAACAATTGAAAGTCTATGTGGACATTCAACTTGTTCAATATGTAATGCAGGCGATAAAACAATAGATAATGAAGAATTCATTATGAAAAATAGCGCGATATTTGATGTTGGATCTAATGTAAATAATGCGATAAGAAAATTATATGATGTTAATAACTCTTATTCTGATGTTACTGCAATGAAAAAATTTGTAAGAAGTAATAAGTTGAGTGAAACTGATTCTAAAGTTGATGTTTCTTCAAAAGAATCAAAATATAAAATCTGGATATGGAGAGATGGGGATACTGTATATTATTATAGTAATACTCCTGGTGATATTTATTTAAATAAATCTAGTAGTTTTTTTTATAAAGGTTTTTCTGGTTTAACTGAAATTGAACCACAAGTATTTAATTACACTTTTGTTAAAGATATGTCATTTATGTTTAGAAGTATTGGAGTATCTTCGATTGACTTGACAGGTATCAATACATCAAATGTAGAAAAAATGAATGGTTTATTTATGGAGTGCCATTATTTAAATAATGTGAATTTTGGAAATATAAATACATCAAAAGTTAAAGATATATCTGGAATGTTTGCTGTTACTGAAAATATAGAAACAATTGATTTTAGTTTTTTTGATAATTCTTCGCTTGAAAATGTTAATTCCTTGTTTTCTGGTCAAGGATATGGTAATTTAGTTGTTACTGGCCGAGGCTTTAATATGAAATTAAAAAATGTAATTGGTTTTAATCATATTCTTAATGATAAAATAACAAATATAGCCAGTATGTTTTGGAATTGTTCAAAATTAGAAACAGTTGATTTAAGTACACTTACATCTGATAAACTTACTGATATTAGTTATGCATTTAGATATTGCTCAAAAATAAATAATTTAGATGTTTCTAAAATGAATACTTCAAATGTAACGAGAATGAGTGCTGTATTTGACTGCTGTTCTTCACTAGAATATTTGGATGTTAGTAAATGGGATACATCAAAAGTAACAAATATGAGGGAATTGTTTTCATATTGCAGTAGTTTAAAAGAACTTGATGTTAGTAAATGGGATACATCAAAGGTTATATATATGCAAAGGTTATTCTTTATTTGTAAAAAGTTGGAATTTATTGATGTAAGCAAATGGAATACTGGTAGAGTAAGTGATATGCATGAAATGTTTGACGGTTGTTCATTATTAAAAAATTTAGATGTTAAATCTTTTGATACAAGAAATGTAACAAATATGTCATATATGTTTTCTAATTGTGAATCATTACCTTCCCTTGATATAACACATTTTAATACATCAAAAGTAACAGAGATGTCCGGTATGTTTAAAGGTCTTACAGTAAAGAGCTTAGATGTTTCTAAATTGGATGTAAAAAACGTAAAATCTATTCATCAAATGTTTTATGGAATGTCATCAATAACATCTTTAGATATTACTTCATGGGATGTATCAAATTTAACTAGTGTTCGTTATGCTTTTTCTAAGATGGATTCTTTAAAGACTATGGATTTTTCAAAATTTGATACTTCAAAAATGACAAGTTTAAATGGTATGTTTGCTGAATCTAGCTTTGAATATTTAGATTTAAGTAGCTTTGATACATCTAATATTAAAGATATGTCTGAAATGTTTTATAAGTCAAAAATCAAGAATATAAATTTTGGTAATTTCGATACATCAAATGTAACAAATATGTCATATATGTTTTCTGAAACTAAAATAGTATCACTAGATATAAGTAGTTTTGATACATCAAAAGTAACTAATATGAATTATATGTTTAGAAGTAGTAGTGACTTAAAAAGCATTTATATTTCAAATAAATGGAGCATAGGTAATGTAGGTAATAATGATTTTCATATGTTTTATGGATGTTATCAACTTCCTAATTTTAATTCTAATTATGTAAGATCAAGTAAGGCCTATGCTGGTGAAGGTGGATACTTAACATTAAAGTCATAAAAGAAATGAGAAATCATTTCTTTTTCTTTTAGAAAATAGAATAAAATTTGATATAATATTTAAGAAGGTGAATAATATGAAAAAGATAGTACTTGTAGATGGAAATAATTTAATGTTTAGAGCTTATTATGCTACTGCATATACAGGGAAAATAATGACTAATTCTAAAGGACAAGCAACTAATGCTTTATATGGTTTTATTAATATGATTAATAAGATTATTCAAGAAGAAAAACCTGAGTATATGGCTGTTGCTTTTGATATTGGTAAAACATTTAGACATGAAGAGTATAGTGATTATAAAGCAGGTAGAGCAAAGACTCCAGATGAATTAAAATCACAAATGCCTTTATCAAGAGAATTACTAGAATGTATGGGAATTAAACATTTAGAATTAGAAGGTTATGAAGCTGATGATATTATTGGTACTTTAGCAAGAATGGCTGATGAAGATCCTGAATGGGATGCATTACTAGTTACATCTGATCATGATTATTTACAATTAATTACTGATGTTGTTAATATTAAACTTTTAAAACAAAAAGGTTTTGTTAAATATAATCCAAAAACATTCTTTGAAGAATATGGTATTACTCCTCCAAGAGTAGTAGATTTAAAAGCTATTATGGGAGATTCTTCAGACAATATTCCTGGAGTTAAAGGTATTGGTGAAAAGGGTGCTTTAAAGCTTTTACATGAGTATGAAACATTAGATGGTATATATGAACATATCGATGAAATAAAAGGTTCTACACATGAAAAATTAGTTAATGATAAGGAGTCAGCATACTTTAGTTATAAATTAGCTACAATTGATAAGAATGCACCTATTAAAGTAGAGTTTGAAGACTTAAGATATGATGGACCTACTGATAGATTAAATACTATGTTAAAAGAATTAGAATTCTATTCTTTGATTAAAAGAAGTGAAGTTAAAAAAGAAGAAGTAAAAATTGAAGTAAAAGAATATAGTGAATCTAAAATAAAAGAAGACAAGTTAGCTTTTTATATTGAATGTGATAACTCTAATTATCATAATGCAAATATAATTGGTATGGGTCTATATGATGGTAAGAATAGTTATTATATTGAAGGAGATAAAGTAGTTGATACTTTGAAAGAGTTAAAAGGTAAAGACTTATTAACTTTTGACTTAAAAAAAGCTATAGTATTAACTAAAAACTTTGATATTGATAAATCATATGATTTAAATATCGCTGCTTATTTATTAAATGAAATTGTTAAAGATGATATTGCAATTCTTATGAATAATCATGATATTGATACTCCTTTATATAATGAAGTATTAAAGATGGAAGATAAGAAGAATGTAATTCTTTCTAAAGCTAAATTCATTTATGATACTTATGATGAATTTGTTGAAAGACTAGAAAAAGAAGAAGTATATGATTTATATAAAAATGTTGAATCTAGAATCGTTTAACACATCGAATGTAACTGATATGAGCCAGATGTTTGGTGATATGAGCAATTTAACTAGCTTAGATGTAAGTAGTTTTGATACCTCAAAAGTGACTAATATGGGCAAAATGTTTGA
>JAILLM010000154.1 GCA_024693165.1 Bacilli bacterium
ATTATTCTACTTTAAACAAGTAAGTTTAGCATTCTTTATTTCAATGACTTACTATATATATAGATACATGAGATTAATTGAAAATCTAAATACATTCATGGAAACATATCAAAAGACTTATGTATCAATATCTAGAGTTAATGAAATCTTAGGAAACAAATTATATGAAGATGAAAAATTTGGTAATAAATCAATTGATAAAGTAAAAGGGGTTATTACTTTTGAAAATATTACATTTAATTATCCAAACGAAGATACAATACTAAATGACTTTAATCTAACTATCGAACCAAACAAAAAGATTGCTATCGTAGGTAGATCTGGTCAAGGAAAATCAACTATCTTTAATCTATTAACTAGGGTATTTGATCCCGTTAAAGGTGTAATAAAACTAGATGATATTGATATTAGTTCATTATCCGAAGATAACTTAAGAAAAAATATTTCTATCATTAGACAAGAACCATTTATCTTTAATAGAACAATCCTAGATAACTTTAAAATGGTTAATAAAGACATAACTTTAAAAGAAGTAAGAAAGTATTGTAAAGAAGCATTTATTGATGATTACATTATGAGTTTACCTAATAAGTATGACACTTTACTTGGAGAAGGTGGAGTTAACTTATCAGGTGGTCAAAAACAAAGACTATCTATTGCAAGAAGTCTTTCTAAGAAATCAAAAGTATTATTATTTGATGAAGCAACTTCAGCATTAGATAACTCATCACAAGAATACATTAAGAAGACTATTGATAACTTATCTAAAGATCATACAATCATAATCGTAGCTCATAGATTATCAACTATCAAAGATGCTGATATTATTTATGTTATAGATAAAGGTAAAATAAGTGCACATGGAACACATAACAAACTTCTACATACTTCAAAAATCTATAAAACACTTTATGAAAATGAAGACACTTTGAATTCAGAAGAGACTAGTTTCTAGTCTCTTTTATGTTTAAAAATATAGTGACATTTACAGTGACATTCATGTTATAATTTCTTTAAAATGGAGGTATATTATGATTGAAGAAACAATATTTAATAATAATGAAGAAATAATAAAATTTGTTAAAGACTATTATGGTTTAGATATCACTAATGTAGATAAAATTAACAGAGGTAGTGCTAACATTTATTCACTTAATGATAACACTTATGTATTAAAAGAATTTCAATCTAAATACACACTAGATGAAATAGAAAAAGAAATAACTATTATTAATCATTTAAAGAAGGATTCTATTCCGGTACCAACTTATATTAAAACTATCGATAATAATTATGCTGTTCTTTATAAAGAAAGAGTAATCATTATTCAAGAATACATTGATGGATATACATTAGAAAGTAATGAAGGTAATTTAAAACAAACTCTTGAATGTGCAGACATTTATGGTCGCATTGTTAAATCACTTGAAACACTTTCAATTGAACTTCCATCATCTGATATTAAAAATTGGTATAGTATTTCTACATTTGATGAAGCAATTACTAAACATAAAGATTTAATAAGTATGTTAGATGAATCAGATAAGAATGATTTAAAGATTAAGAAAAATCTTGAAGAAAAATTAACAATGTTAGAAGATTTAAAAAATAAAGATTTTTCTAATATGGAAAAGTTAACAGTTAAGAATACTCATGGTGATTATAATTTACTTCAATTCATTTATAAGAATGGAAAAGTAAAAGCGGTTATTGATTTTGTTAGTGCTTGTAAAATGCCAATCTCATGGGAATTAATTAGAAGCTATAGTTATATTGATAGCGAAGCAAAAAACGGTGAATTCAATTTAGATCATTTTGTTGAATATGTAAAAATATTTAATAACTATATAAGTTTAAATAAATATGATTTAGAATTTATGCCATATATTTATTTAGTTCAAATATTAGCTAGTACTTATGGATATAAACAATATATTAAAGATCATAAGAAGTTAAGTCTTTTAGAGTTTGGATACTTAAGAACTAATATATGTAGATATCTTTATAAAAATGCTGAAAATATATCAAATAGATTAATTAAAGAATTAGATTAAACATCTAATTCTTTTTAGTTTAAAAGTTCTACCAAAAGTAGAGTGAAGTTTGAAACAGATAAAGCAATATCCACTTATAATTAAGATGTAAGGAGGAGAGATGGAAATGTAAAGTCTAGATTATTTAGACTTTTTTTATGCTATACTTTAATAGTAAGGAGAGTATAAGTTTATGAGTAAATATCAACCCTTATGGGATTATATAGTTAAAAATAAAAAAGATGAATATAAATTATCTTTTGATGAAGTAAAGAAAATAACTGGATTCAAGTTTGATCATGCATTTTTATTTTTTAAGAAAGAACTCGATTCTTACGGATATGAATTTAAAAAGTTATCACTTAAAGAAAAGTGGGTAATTATAACTAAGAAAGGAGAATAGGAATGGAATTAGTATGTCCAGTATGTGGATCTACTGATCTTACAGTTATGCCAGATGGTAAATATATTTATTGCAATACTTGCAAAAGATATTTTAAATATGAGAATGGTGTAATAGGTGAAGAAGTAGAAAATCCATACCCAGAAGACTAGGTTTTACCTAGTTTTTTTAATTGTGAAATTTTTTTTAAAAAAGTAGTTGACTTTTTAAATTGTTTTTAATAAAATGTTAATAACAGATAAAGAAAACATCTGATTTATTTAAATATTTGTTATTAATAAAATGATAATAACAAAAACGGTAGATAGGAAGAGATAAGATGAATGTAACATTAACAGAAAAACAAACAAGAGAATTAATAAAAAAATATTATGAAGAAGTTGAAAAGATTCAAGTAGAAGTACAATTTTCAAAATATCAAGACTATCAATTTACAGATATTATTCCAGTTATATCTAAAGAAATAGTGCTTGGTGGAATAAAACTAACAGCAAGTGAAGAGTTATCAATGATGAAGATAACAGAAATATTTAATCATTATCTACAAGCAGATTATAGCTTTAAGAAAGCATCGTTTAGTATTCATAAAGAATACGATAGACCTGGAGATTATATAGAATATGTTAATACTTCAGTTGAATTTGAACCAGTTGATCAAAAAATGAGAGAAAGAAGATTTTAATTTTTTATTTAATATTTGATATTAATAAAATGATAAAAAGAGAAAGAAGGAATTTAAAATGAAAAGAGAAGAAAAATTAAATGAATTAAAAAATATTAAAAATATGTTAGTAGTAATAGATATGGTAAAAGGATTTGTTGATGAGGGTGAACTTGCTGCTCCATCAATTAAGAGGGTAATTCCAAGACAACTTGAGTTACTTGAAGAATATAAAAATGATGAGTATGGAATCAATGTATTTGTTAGAGATACACATGATGAAACTTCAGTTGAATTTAACACATTTGGAAGACACTGTGTAAGAGGTACAGCTGAAACAGAAGTAACTGATGAGTTAAAAACTTATACAGAAGATGCATTTGATTTTGAAAAGAATTCAACTAACTTTATGTTAGCACCTGGAGTAATTCAATTCTTAGAAGGGTTAACAAATTTAGAAAAGGTTGCATTTGTTGGGTGCTTATCAGAAGTATGTGTTAAGAATGCTGCAATTACTGCAAGAAATTATTTTGATGAAGTAAATAGAAATGTTGAAGTTGGAGTTTATGAAGATGCAATTGATACATTTAATGCGCCTAATCATGATGCAGATCAAGTTACACTAAATGCTTTAAATGATATGAGAGCTAATGGTGTAAAAGTATATGAAAGAAAAAGAGGTAATAAATAATGAAAACTTTTAACGGATATGAAAGATTAAATAGAAACTACACACTAATGAGTGATGAATATGAATTTACAATGGCTAATGGTTATTTAAATAATCATAAGGAAAATGAAGAAGCTGTATTTGATATCTTCTTTAGAAAAGTACCAAACAATGGTGGTTATGCAGTAATGGCAGGAATTGATAAGATTATTCCTTATATTGAAAACTTAAAGTTTGGTGAACAAGAATTAGATTACTTCAGAAGAAAAGGTTATCCAGAAGAATTTATTACATACTTAAAGAATTTTAAATTCCATGGATCAATTTATGCTATCCCAGATGGAACTCCAGTGTTTCCAAATGAACCACTTGTTACAGTTAAAGCTCCTTTAATTGAAGCACAAATTGTTGAAACAGCACTATTATCAATTGTTAATGGTGCGATGGAACATGCAACTGGTGCAAGAAGAATAATTGAAGCTGTACCTAAAGGTGTAGGAGTTATGGAATTTGGAGCAAGAAGGGCAGATGGACTTGAAGCAGCAATTGATGCATCTATTTATGGAATCATGGCAGGATGTGTTGGAACAAGTAATATGATCGCAGCTGATATGGTTAATCTAAAAGGAATGGGAACTCAAGCTCATAGTTGGATTGAATCATACGATTCAGAACTAGAAGCATTCAAAGCTTATGCAAGAACTTATCCAAATAATTGTATTCTACTTGTAGACACAATTGATACTTTAAGAAGTGGTATTCCAAATGCAATTAAAACATTTGAATATATGAAAGAAAATGGACTACCTGTTGATCACATTGGTATCAGAATTGATTCAGGTGATTTAGCTTATCTATCTAAAGAAACTAGAAAGATGTTAGATAATGCAGGATTTCCTCAAGCAAAGATTTGCTTAAGTAATGGTTTAACAGCTGAAACAATTGAAAGTTTAATTAACCAAGGAGCTAAGTTCGACAGTTTAGGAGTCGGAGATAATATTTCTAAACCTGAAGGAAGAATGGGTTGTGTATATAAAGAAGTAGCTCTTAACTCTAAAGGAACTTGGGAACCTAAAATTAAATTAAGTAACGATACTATTAAAATCGTTAATCCAGGTTATAAAAAGTTATATCGAGCTTACGATAAAACAACAGGCTATGCAATCGCAGATATTATGGATCTTTATGATAAAGAGATTAAGAAACATGATTTAAATATCGTATCAGTTACAGATTATTTAAAACAAACCACAATTAATGATTTTGATTTAGTAGAACTTCTAAAACCAATTTTTGAAAATGGAGAACTTGTATATGATGATCCAGAATTACTTGTTAAACAAAACTATTGTAATGAACAAATGAATACTTTATATCCAGAAGTTAAAAGACCTGTTAATCCAACTGAATACTATGTAGATGGTACTGAAGACTATGTTAATTTCAAAAATGATTTAATTGTTAAAACAAGAAAACTAGTTAAGTAAGGTGATTATATGATTAAGAAAAAATTAGAAAAAATAGATAAGATAATTGAAGAGTTTAAACCAATAAGTCGTGAAGAAAGTGAAGCCTCGTTTGTAAAAGTAAAAGCTTATAACTACACACTTAATAATGGTCAAGTTCAAAAAAGAGAACAAATAATTAAAGGTAGTAAAGAAGGATCTGCAGTAATAATAGTTCCTTATATAGGTAATAACTTATTACTTGTTATTGAACCAAGAGTATTTACTAAAAAGGGTGTATGTGTTGGATTTCCTGCAGGTTATATTGAAAAAGACGAATCTCCTGAAATGGCAGCTTTAAGAGAATTAAGAGAAGAAACAGGATTAGTTCCAAATAGACTTGTTGAAGTAGATGCTTTCTATCAAGATGAAGGATGTTCAAGTGCTTATAATCATATATTTATTGCTTATGATTGCAAAAGATTATATGAACAAAAATTAGATGAAGGTGAATATATAAAATATATGGAATTTACCGAAAAAGAAGCAGATGAATTGGAAAAGTTAAATTATATTAATAGTTCTAATTCAAAACTTGCCTTAGCAAAAGTGAGAGAAAGAAGGATTAAATAATATGTATGAATTTGATGTTAAAAAAGTAAAAGTAGAATTATTAAAATGGATTCAAGAATGGTTTAAAGAAAATGGTGAAGGGTGCAATGCAGTTATTGGTATAAGTGGTGGTAAAGATTCAACAGTAACTGCAGCACTTTTAGTAGAAGCTCTAGGCAAAGATAGAGTAATCGGTGTATTAATGCCAAATGGAGTTCAAGCTGATATAGGAGATTCTAAAAAAGTAGTAGAATTTCTAGATATTAAAAATATCACAGTTAATATTAAAGATGCAGTCCAAGCAGAAAAAACTAATATCCTTAATGCTTTAAAAGATTTAAAAGTAAATGAATTAACTGAACAAACAATTATTAATCTTCCTCCTAGAATTAGAATGGCTACTTTATATGCCGTTAGCCAAACAGTAAATGGAAGAGTAATTAATACATGTAATTTATCTGAAGATTGGGTTGGATATTCAACTAGATATGGAGATTCAGCAGGTGATGTTTCTCCACTTGCTAATTTAACTGTTGATGAAGTTAAACAACTTGGTATTGAACTTGGGCTACCAAAAGAGTTAGTTTATAAAACTCCAAGTGATGGATTATGTGGTAAAACTGATGAAGATAATTTAGGATTCACTTATGCAACACTAGATAATTATTTAAGAACTGGTGAATGTGAAGATGAAAATATTAAAGAAGTAATTGATAGAAAACATAGAATTAATAAGTTTAAATTAGAACTTATTCCTTCATATAAATATGGTGAGGTAAAAGCAAAAAGATAAAGGTGAGTGACAACATGAGATTAGGAGTTTATATTGGATCTTTTAATCCAGTTCATAATGGACATATTAAATTAGTAAACTATTTATTAGATAATAATTATGTTGATAAAGTACTTATCGTAGCTACTATAGGTTATTGGGATAAAACAAATCTAGTAGATATTAATAAACGTATAGATATGTTAAAAATATTTAAAAATGACAAAATAATTATTGATGAATCACATAATAATTTAGAACACACTTATGAACTTATGAGAGAGTTATCAAAAGAATATAATGATGAATTATATTTAATAATAGGTGCTGATAATATTATTAACTTTGATAAGTGGATGAACTATGAAGAGTTATTAAATTATAAAATAATTGTTATGAATAGAAATAATATTGATATAGATTCTTATATTAAAAAATATAATACTTCTAATTTTATTGTTGTTAATGATTATGAATTCTTAGATGTTTCATCTACTAAAATAAGAAAAAATTTAAAAAATGAATATTTAGATAAAAGAGTGTTAGAATATATAAAGAAAAATAATTTATATAAAGAGGTTAAATAATGGAAGATGTTGTAAATAAATTAAAAGAAAACTATTATACGATTGCGACTATGGAATCATGTACTGGTGGCGGAGTTGCTAATGCAATTACTAATATTCCTGGTGCATCTGAAGTATTAAGATTTAGTGCAGTCACATATTCAAATGAATATAAAATCAAAATGGGTGTTAATGCTGAAACTATAGATAAATATAGTGTTTATAGTATGGAAGTGGCTAGAGAAATGAGTAAAGCCATCAGTGACTTTTCTGCATCGGATATTGGTGTAGGTGTTACTGGAAAGATGGGTGTGTTAGACCCTGCAAATCCATATGGTGATGACAATACAATCTATGTAAGTATTTATGTTAAAGATGATGATACTTATCATACGTTTAAAATGAACACTAAATACGAAGAAAGAAAAAAGAATAAAGATTTAATAATTAAAAGAATTAGAAAAGAATTGTTAAGTATTTTAAATTATTAACAAAATGTTAAAAAGAATGTTATAATCAAAGTAGAGGTGAAGCTATGAAAGAATACAGAAGCGAAGAAGAATTCTTAAAAGACTATAATCCTGATGAATTCAAGAAATTATCTTTAACTACAGATATCTTAGTGTTAAGTGTATCTAGTAATGAAACTAATAATTATCGTAAAACTGATGATAAGAAAATGAGTGTTCTTTTAGTTAAGAGAGAAAATTATCCCTTTAAAGATATGTGGTGTTTACCTGGTGGATTCGTAGGTTATGATGAAGACTTAGATGATGCACCTGTTCGAATTTTAAAAAGAGAAACTAACTTAGATAATATTTTCTTAGAACAATTATATACATTTGGTAATGCTAAGAGAGATCCAAGAATGCGTATTGTTTCTACTTCATATATGTCGCTAATTGATAAGAATAGATTAAATGAAACTTTAAATAAAAATGCTTCATGGTTTGATATAACTCTATGTGAAGAGAAAAATAATATAGTTACAATCGTACTTGATAATGGAGAGACTACTTTATCATTTACTATTAAGAAGAAACTAAAAGAAGAAACTACTGATAGATATTCATTCGAAGTAGTTGATAATAAATCAATTGCATTTGATCATCCATTAGTTATTCTTTCAGGACTAGAAAGACTTAAAAATAAACTTGAGTATACTGACATAGTATTTAATATGATGCCTAAGTATTTCACACTTGGAGAACTTCAAAAAGTATATGAAGTAATCTTAGGTAAAAAATTATTAGATCCGGCTTTCAGAAGAATTATTAAAGATAAAGTTAAGAAAACTAATAAGATGAAAACAGGTGAAGGTCATAGACCATCTGTATTATTTGAATATAATAAATAAGATTGAGTTATCTCAATCTTTTTCTTTTTAAAAATTTTGGTAGCATATTTTAAACTAAAGTATTATAATTCCTCTAAAGAGAGGGTGATGCTGATGGAAGATGGTATGATTAACATTTAGCAAAATAATATAAAAAAGAAAGAAGGAGACATAATGTTAAAAAGAATTGATAAGGATTCCAAGGTTCTTTTTAGCGATGAATTTCAAAAGGATAAATATAAATTCTTTCTTATATTACAAAACCTTCCAAGCAAAGACCTTTTATTATATAGTGACGAAGAAAACTATATATTTTGTAACGGAAATAGAAAATTTCAAACATGGGTTTGGACAAAAGATTCATTTGATAAATCACTATTAAATGAAATAAAAGAAGGATTAAAATTATATAGATTTGAAGATTCAGAAGCTAAGTTCACTTGTAAAAAAGAACTATATGATTTATTAAAACAAGATAACTATGATAGTTTTGGTGATTACTATTTTGAAATGGGATATTTATATTGCACAGCAACAAAAGAACCAAGAAAAACTGATGGATACATTGAATTAGCAAAAGAAGAAGATAAAGATTTACTATCAGAATTCATTTACTATGAATCAAGAGAAATCAGAGATATTCAAGATTTAACTTGGGAAGAATCTCAAAAAGATTTTGATAAGAGACTTGCTCGCGGCACATATTATGTATGGAAAAATGATTTAGGTGAGATAGTATCTCAAGCATTCTATTCAATCGTAGATGGTAGTGCAAAAGTAAGCGGTGTATATACTCCTCCAAGATTTAGAGGTAAAGCATATGCAGCTAACTTAATATATGTATTAACTAATAGACTTCTTAAAGAAGGATATCATGTATCTTTATATACTGATTATGAATATATACCATCAAATAAAGCTTATCAAAATGTAGGCTATATAGATGATGATGTTTTAATAAATTTCACATGTAAAAGTTTAAAAAAATAATTTGAAGAAGCAAAATATAATTGCTTCTTTTTATTGTAATTTGGTTAGAGAAATACTTGAAATTGGTTTAAGAACACACAACAGAACTGGTATTGATACATTATCAATCGCAGGTTGGGATAATATATATGTTTTAAAAAAAGGTTTTCCAATCGCTCAATAAAAGTAGTTGCTAATTATAAAATGAATATCTATAATATAATTAGAGGTTTTATGATAGATATTGAAAGATTACGAAATGATTTAATTGATTATTTTATGGGACTTGCTTATGTTTTATCACCAGTTGCATTTATGAATGTTGCAGAAGTAGAAAAAGCAGATGATGATAAAATTATGGAAATAGCTATAAATAATGGGTTTAATATTGAAAATTATCTAGTAAAAACTAGATAATTTTTTTATGATATTTATAATAACAATAGAATTAACACACTAAATAAATGTTGCTAAATTTAGATTTTTGCATACTATAGTTAGATGATACAATTTCAATTAAAAATGATTTATTCTCAGAATTCTATGTTGCATATGAAAGTGATGAATAGGATGTAGTTAATCCTAAAACAGGAGACAACTTATATTCATATATTTCAATATTATTAATGAGTGTAAGTGCATTATTTATATTTATAAGAAATGAAGACTAGAATAAACTAGTCTTTTTATATGTTATAATAACTGTAATAGGAGTTGCATATGAGAAACTTTATAATTAGTGATTTACATGGAAATGGTTATGTTTATGATTCTGTATTAAACTTTTTACAAAATGAGTTAGAGTACGGTAATGATGATATAACTCTTTATATTAATGGCGATTTAATTGATAGAGGTTTAGACTCAGGAAGTATGCTTTTAGATGTATATGATAGAGTTACAAATAATATTGGAGTACCTATTAAATACTTGGCAGGTAATCATGAATTATTTATGTATGAAGCATTTAAATTTAGTGAAGGCGCTAAACTTGATACTTTGTTTGAACCATTATTTAATAGAAAAGCAGGTTATTGGATAAATGATGAAGCAGGCTTTGTAACTTCTAGATATTTAATTAAATATTCAAACACTGACGAAGTATATAAACTTATGAATTATATTGGTAACTTAGATGTATACCATATATTTGATGAGAAAGTAAATGATAAAAGAATCCTTTTAGTACATGCTTGTGCACTTAAATCTATGGAAGATAATGTGGATTTAAAACTTGGTGATGGATCAACAAAAACTGAAGTTGCACTTAATACTAGAAAAGAAAGTTTTCTTGTTAGAGGTAAAGTAGGAAATCCAAACTTTTTTACAATTATAGGTCACACACCACTTGATAAAGAACCTACTGGATATCTTTATGACAGTGAAGATAATACTTTAAATATTGATGGTTCATCTGCATTATTTAGTTTTCTAAATACTAGATATTTATATAAAAATAAAGATCCTTTTACTAATATAATTGATGTAGTTAAACCATTTAGTGAATATGATGAAGAAGTAATTAATGAATTAAATCACTTTAGCCATTCTCCTTTGGTAGAAATACTTGATAACAAATTAAGAATACTTACATTTAATTATAAGAATGAAATTATATATGGTAATTATTTTCAAGATGGAGAATCCATTCCAATTGATAATAATGAACTTGATAAATGTAGAAAAAATTTAGTTGAAAATACTAAAATAAGAAAAAGAGAAAGAAGAATTAGTTAGTACAACTGTAAAATTAAGTGCTATAATGATTATGGTGATGATAATGGAAATAAAAAGAAAAACAAAAAAAGAAATTGTAAAAATGTTACTTAAAAATAATGAATTAGATGAACAATCAGAAGAAGAATTATTAGATTTACTTGTTGATCAACCAATAAGTATTGATGTAGATAAACAAGAAGAAGCTAAAATGACTAAAGGTGATAAAATTGCTGATAAAGTTTCAGAAATTGCTGGCTCTTGGGGATTCATTTTGGGATTTTCAACATTCTTAATTGCTTGGATGGTAATTAATACTTTTGTATTAAAAGGTGATAATCAAATTGATCCACATCCATTCATTTTATTAAATTTACTTTTATCTTGTTTAGCTGCTCTTCAAGCTCCAGTCATTATGATGAGCCAAAATAGACAAGCTGCTAAAGACTCTTTAAGAAATCAAAATGATTATAGAACAGATTTAAAGAGTGAACTTATTCTTGAAGAATTACATAATAAGATGGATGAAATATTAAAGAATCAAAGAAAAATTTTAAAATACATTGAAGAAAATGAAGAAGAAACTAATAAATAGTTTCTTTTTTAGTTTTTAATATAAAAAATGTTGACTACGAACAAATGTATGTTATAATTAAATTGTATTAATTACTTGCCGAGTGTTTTTACATCACAATTTAGGTCGATAATTTATATTCTTGGGCAAGAAGGATATATCTATTCGGGGATACTTTTCTAAGGGGAAAGTATCCCTTTTTTTATTAGATAATCTTAATTAATACAAAAAATGATACAAGATAGGGAGGTTTTGAAATGGAAAATAAAATTGTATTATTTGAAGACGGAGAAATAAAAATAGATGTGGAGGTGATGAATGAAGATGTTTGGTTAACTCAAAAACAAATGGAGAATCTTTATAATGTTTCACATGCTACAATTAGCGAACATATTAATAATATTTTTTCATGTTGTGAAGTTGATGAGAAAACTTCTGTCGGTTTTTCCGACAAAAGTACAGGAGGAAGAAAATCTAAGATATATAATCTTGATCTGATTCTTGCAGTTGGCTATAGAGTTAATTCAAAAAGAGGTATTGCATTTAGAAGATGGGCTAGTAATGTTTTAAAGGATTATATAATTGAAGGTTATGCAGTTAATATGAGAAGATTAGATCTTTTAAATAAAACTGTAAAACTTATAGAGATTGCTAATAGAAATCCAGATTCAATTACTGGAGAACAAGCAAAAGATATTCTCCAAGTTATTGGAAGATATACTAAAGCTTTAGATTTGCTTGATGATTATGATCATAGAACATTAGAAAAGATTAAAGGTACGATTGATAACAGACAAATTAATTATCATGAGTGTTTAGATATTATTAAAGATTTAAGATTTGCTGATGAATCATCTATCTTCGGCGTTGAAAGAGAACATGGTTTTGAATCTATTATTAATGATACTTATCAAACTTTTGGTGGGGAAGATTTATATAAATCTGTTGAAGAAAAAGCATGTAATTTCCTTTATGTACTTGTTAAGAATCATCCATTTGTTGATGGTAATAAAAGAATAGCAGCTACATTATTTATATATTTCTTAAATTATTATGGATTATTGTTTAAGAATGGTAAGCAAACTATAGACAATAATACTTTAACTGCTGTTACACTTTTAATTGCCGAGTCTAATCCAAAAGAAAAACAAATCATTATAGATTTAGTTATGAATTTCTTAAATTAAATTATATAATATAATTACTAAGGTGATTATATGCAAAACATTGGATTTTCTATTCTTTGTTTTTTTGTTGCTTATACACTTGTTACATGGGTTGGAATTATACACACTATATTTAATATTAAAGTATTACATATGAAATCTATGAAAGAGTCTCCTGGAATGGGTGAATGTTATGAAAAAACTAAACCTTGGCATCCTTTATATAATATAATTATATTTCCTATATTTGGTCTTGTTTATATGAAAGGATTAACTAATCCATCACTTAATGAAGCACTTATTACTTGTGCATTTTGGGCAGGTATTGCAATTGTCGGTGATTTAGTAGGATGGGTACTAATTAAACATCCTTGGAGACTAACATTTAAAGAATTCTATGTAGACTATCAACCATGGATAACACTTATTTATATAGCAATCTTTTTAGGACCGATAATTGGATTTATCCTTTTATAAAATGGAAGTTATTATTAACTTCCTTTTTTAGTGTTATAATATTTATAGGATGAGTTATAGTTGGAGGATTATGAAAGAAATAATTAATAAATTAAAAAATTATGGTGAAGTGAAAGAAAATGTTCCTTTAAAAAAACACACCACTTATAGAGTTGGAGGAGTAGCTTCTGCATTTGTATATCCAAAAGATATTGATTCTTTAAAGAAAGTTTTAAAATTATTAAAAGAAAATAATATAAAACATATGATACTTGGAAATGGATCAAATGTATTATTTAGTGATGATGATTATAAAGGAATAATTATTAAATTGGATAAGTTAAACAATTATGAAATCAAAGGTACAAGGTTAATTGCTGGTGCTGGTGCTAATATGATTAGTTTGGCATTAGATACTGTTAAACATAATTTAAAAGGATTAGAATTCATATGTGGCGTTCCTGGTTTAGTTGGTGGATGTGTATATATGAATGCTGGCTGTTATGGATCAGACATAAGTAATGTCTTAACAGAAGTAAAAGCATTAACTCCAGATTTAGAAGTTATTACTTTAAAAAACAAAGATTTAGAATTTGGTTATAGAACTTCTTTTTTTAAAACTCATAAAGATTATATTATTCTTGAAGCTACTTTTAAGTTAACTAAGGGTAAAAGAGAAGAACTTGAAGCTCTTGTGAAAGAAAGAAAAGAAAAACGCCTTGCATCACAACCTTTAGAGTACCCATCTGCAGGGTCAGTATTTAGAAATCCTCCAGAAAATTTTAGTGGTAAATTAATCGAAGATTTAGGTCTTAAAGGACTTAAAAAAGGTGAAGCTGAAATAAGTACTAAACATGCAAATTTTATAGTTAATAAAAACAATGCATGTGCAAGTGATATTAAATATTTAATAGATTATGTTAAAGAAGAAGTTAAAAAGAACTATGATATAGATTTAATATGTGAACAAGAATTGATCAACTTTTAAACTAGATTATTTAATCTAGTTTTTTTTGATTTGAAAATGTTATAATTTAAATGAGGTGTATAAGATGTTTGATAATGAATATCGAAAACTTAAAAAATATGAACTTATCGATCAGTTAGCATATGAAATTAGAAAAGCAATGCATATTGAAACTCCAATAAATGATATAGATCAAATTGTAGAGTATTTAGGTGGTACTGTTGTTGTAGATTCTCGTAAACATATGAATATTGGAATAGAGAAAACTAGTAATAAAACTTTTAATCTATATGTTCCTGAATGTAGAAGAGAAGAAGATCATAAATTTTACGTCGCTCAACAATTAGGTAGATTCTTCTTACATACTAATTATTTAGCTGATGATAATGTGTATTATGAAAGCGATGAATTCGTTTTTAAAAATAAGGATGATTATAGTTGTAATTATGTTTTTGAGGAAAATTTTTTTGGTGGAGCATTTCTTATGCCATATGAAGAATATAAAAATCAAATCAAATTGAATTGTGAAAATGGTATTGTTCATACTGATAAAGTTGCTGAATACTTTGGTGTAACAACTGGTACTGCTTCTTGGAGAGGTAAACAACTTGGATTATTAAAAGATTAATTAAACTGACTTTTATAGTTAGTTTTTTTATTGTATTTTTATATTTTTAATTATAGAATAAGTATCGTTTATGGAGGAAATATAATGTCAAATATAGATGATTTAATAGAAAAATTAGAAAAAGAAAATGAAAAACAAAATACTGAATTAAAAGAATTTTTCAGAAAAGAAATGTATGAAAATATGAATGAATTTGCCAATAAAGATGTAAGTTTTTTAGATGGAAATTCAATTAAAGATTTTTATCAAGAACAAGTTGAATTTTGTGATTCTAAAAAGAATATCTTAAAAGATTTTCATGAAGAATGTTTAAATGATATTGATATAGTTTGTAAAACATTAACTAAAAATAAAATTTGTTAAAAGGAGATAGGATTGTTATGTATTATAATTTAGATTTAAATGAGTTTTTTAAAGATGAATATAAAGAATTAAATTATTCTGAAGGTATTGGTGGTAGTGGTTTAATTACCGGAAATCAAACTATAAATGTATTTAATGATTATGCAGTTAATAAAAAAGACAATAAAGAGTATATTGGTCTTGGTAATCATGAAGTTATAATTGATAGAATGCTTAAAGATATGTATGGTGAATCTACTTATTTAACTAAGTATTTATATCAACTTATATCAATTAAATATTGGAATGCACCATATGCAAAAATAATAATGTTTTATTTACCACTTTTATTAACTGAAAAAGAATTTAATAATATGTGTTTACTTGAAGAATTTTATAAAGAAATATTTGATAAAAATGATATTCAAGTTGCTGCTTTTACTTTTGGTTCTAATGTTCATGAATATGGACCTGAAATACAAACTACAAGTAATTTACAACCAGTTTTAGATTATGCTAAAAAAAGAGTGGATAAAAAGCTTGTTAGAAAATATTTCGATAAAAATATTGATAATAGCGCTTTTAAAAATTATTAATTAGTGTTATATTTAATACACATCTTATAAAGAGTGATGGAGGGACTAGCCCTATGAAGTCACACCAACCTATTTAGTTAGGTGGTAATGCTAGATCGATAAGATAACTTAAATACTCAAGGTTATCTTGAGTATTTTTTTTACCTTTATAAGATGTAATATTAACTTTTTATAAAGGAGGAAAATAAAATGATTGAAAAAGTTAATCCAAGTCATCCAGATAAGGTGGCAGATAGAATTGCAGGTGCAATTGTTGATTTAGCATATACTAAATCAAAAAATCCAAAAGTCGCAGTAGAACTTTTACTAGGACACGGAAATATTCATATTATTATTGAAACAAGCGAAGACTTTAAAAAAAGTGAAATTGATTCAATAGTAAAAAGAATCGGTGGTAATCTAAAACTTGACTTACAGGTAGTAAAACAAGATCCACATTTAAGTGATAATCAAATTGGTTTAATTAGATGTGGTGACAATGGAATATTTAAAGGAGTCCCATTATCACATGAAGAAAAAAGATTATCTAAGATAGCAAGAGATATTTATTCCAAATATCCAAGTGATGGCAAATATGTTTTAGATGATAAAAAGCTTATTATTTGCCAAAGTAATGCAAAGACTGAAGATTTAAGAAAAGAATATAAAAGAAGAGATACTGTAATTAATCCACTTGGTGAATGGAGTGGTGGAAGTGATGTTGATAGTGGTGCTGTTAATAGAAAACTAGGTAGTGATTTAGGACACTCAGTTACAGGTGGGGGTATTCATGGTAAAGACCTTTCAAAAGCTGATGTATCTATTAATATTTATGCATTTTTAAAAGCTCAAAAAGAAGGTAGTGAAGTTAATATTAGTTGTGCAATCGGAAATGAATATGTTGATGGTAGACCATATTCAGAAATAGTTAAAATAGCACAAAAATATGTTAATAGAATTGGGGGGTTTGAAAAGCTAGCTGAATGGGGATTATTCTAATGAATAATTCCTTTTTTTATTTCTTATGATATAATTTATTTGAAGGTAGAAAGTATGAAGAATGTATTAAAAGTGTTATGGAAAATAATTAAAGTTTTAGCGTTTATAATAGTATTTCCAATAATGATTTTTTATGCAATTGTAAGAGGATTTACTGAAGATAGTTTAAAAGAAAAGAATCGTTATAGAAATTCAGATGATAAACTATTTGGTTTAACAAAATATGAAAAAGAAGAAATAAATAAAGGTAGATATAAAGCATCACAATTTAGTGAACCTACTGAAGGAGATTATTTAGATAGTGATGACTATTATGAAGACGAATAGGTGATAATATGGAAAATATTTTAGAAATTAAACATTTAAAAAAATATTATGGAAATATCGTAGGAGTTGAAGATGTAACTTTAACTTTAAAACCAGGTGAGATTTATGGATTTATTGGACCTAATGGAGCTGGTAAATCTACAACTATAAGAACAATCATGGGTCTTATTAATAAAAATGAAGGAAAGATATTTTTTAATGGTGAAGAACTAAATATTGATAATCCAAAAGTAAAAGCTGAAATAGGTTATCTTCCAAGTGAAGTAAATCTTTATGGTAATATGATTGTAAAGGAAATTTTTAATTATCATGAGTCTTTTTATAAAAAAGACACTCATAAGAAAAGAACTAAATTAGTAAAATTATTAAAAATAGATGAAACTAAGAGAGTTGAAGACTTATCTTTAGGTAATCTTAAAAAGATTGGCATAGTACTTGCTTTAATGCATAGTCCAAAACTACTTATCTTAGATGAACCAACAAGTGGATTAGATCCAATTATGCAAAAAGTATTTCATGATATTTTAAAAGCTGAAAAGGAATTAGGAACTACAATACTTTATTCTTCACATGTATTAAGTGAAGTATCAAACCTTTGTGATAGAATTGGATTTATTAAAGATGGAGTAATTATTAAAGAAGATGAACTAGTTAATATTAAAAATAATAATTATACATATTTAAAAATTAAATCTAATGGCATTAGTGAAATAAAGAAAGAACTTAACTTAAAAGTTAAAGAAGAAAGTGAAACAGATGTAGTATTCTTTAATGATTTAGATGCTAATACTTTACTTAAAAAATTATCTAAATATGATATAGAAAAGTTATTAATCGAAGAAGTATCTTTAGAAGATTTATTCGATAAGTATTATAGATAGGTGATATTATGATAAAAAGAGAATTAAAAGTTAACTTTAAAAGTTTCCTTATTTGGACACTTATATTAATAATTATGTTTTTAGTAGTATTTCTAGTTTATCCATTTATCGTTACTGATGAAACCATGGGTAGTTTAAATGATATGATGAAAGTATTTCCACCTGAATTATTAAAATCATTTAATATGGATTTGGCTTCAATAGATACTGCTTATGGATGGTTAAAGAGTGAAGGATTTATGTTTGTTCTTCTTATAACTGGTTTTTATTCATCTTACTTAGGAGCAACAATCCTTTTAAAAGAAGAGAGTGATAAGACAATTGAATACCTTCATTCACTTCCGGTAAAAAGAAGTAAGATAGTGTTTGATAAGATATTAGTAGCTTTTATTTATATAATATCTATGGTAATTATTCTTGCTATATTTAATTATATTGCACTTCTTATAAGTGGAGATTTTAATAAAACTGAGTATCTACTTTTAAGTATTACTCCAATATTTACATCAATACCATTATTTAGTTTAAATCTACTTATTTCTACATTCTTAAAAAGAAATAAAAAAACTATTGGTATTTCATTAGGACTTGTATTTATATTTTATTTATTAAATGTATTA
>JAILLM010000157.1 GCA_024693165.1 Bacilli bacterium
TAAAGTTAATAACGATTTAAAAGCATTAAATGATATTCATAAAATATAAATTAAAAGGTCTACATAAGAAATGTAGACTTTTTAAATATAATAAATTATTGTATAATTTTATTAGGTGATAAAGATGGAACAAATAAAAACTCAAAGTGATCTTTATAATAAATTAAAACCAGCTTTAAGAACTAAGAAACATGAAATGTACTTAGAAGGTTTTAAAGTAGTCAGAGAAATAGATATATGGAATTGCTGTAAAGAGTTATATTGGAAGAAGTCTAATAATTTATCACTAGCATCTATGGTAAATGATATTTTAAATACTAAGACGGATGATTATGAAAAATATATGATGTCAATTATAAAACAGGGTGATTAAAATGAATGAAGTAAATAAACTTTATAAAGTTTTTTTAAATAAAATATATGAGAATAATTATAGTAATGATGAAATAGATAAGATAGTAGAAGCTTATGAATATGCTTATTTAATTCATAAAGGACAAAAGAGAAAAAACGGAGATGAATTTATTATTCATCCACTTACTACTGCATTATTAGTAGCTAACTTAAATACTGATTCTACTACTATTATAAGTGCTTTAGTACATGAAACTATTGGAAGAGGAACTGCTACTTTAGATGATCTTGAAAAAAGATTTGGTAGTGATGTAAGAAATATTGTTGAATCTTTACTTAAGGTTAATAAATTACATTTAGTAGATGAATCTGAATCAAGTGCTTTATATTTAAGAAAAGTTCTTGTTGCTTTATCTGAAGATGTAAGAGTAATTATTGTTAAACTTGCTAGTCGTATTCATAACTTAAGAACTATTGAAGGCGTGAGTGAAGAAGAAGCTAAAGTAAAGGCTAGAGAAACTTGGAATGTTTTAATTCCAATTGCTCATAGACTTGGAATTAATGCTATTAAGTCTGAACTTGAAGATTTATCTTTTAGAATTCTTAAACCAGAAATTTATGAAGAAATTGAATCAGAACTTCCTGAACCAAGAGCAGATCTAGTAAATATACTTAATGAAACTACTGAAGATATCTCAGAACTTTTAAGAGATAATGGAATTAGTTTTGAAATCAAATGTAGAGTTAAATCAGTAAGTTCTATTAATAATAAACTTACTAATGGACATACTTGGTCTAAGATTTATGATATTTTAGGTATCAGAGTAATTTGTGATGAAATAAGTGAATGTTATTTAATTATTGGTTTAATTCACTCAAAGTATAGACCTATACCTAAGAGATTTAAAGATTATATAGCAATGCCTAAAGGTAACTCTTATCAATCACTTCATACTGGTATTTATGGACCTGATGGTATTCCAGTAGAAGTACAAGTAAGAACAAAAGAAATGAATGAAATTGCTGAGCATGGTATGGCATCTCATTGGTCTTATAAAGAACATGGTACTAAGAATGCATTAAAAGTAATGGAACAAAAACTTCAAATGTTTAGAAATACTATTGATGCATCTAACGATGATATAACTAGTGATTCTGAGTTTGCATCTTCAGTAACAGATGAATTATTATCTAAATCAATTTATGTTAATACTCCAAATGGAGATGTAATTGAGTTACCAATAGATTCAACACCTGTAGACTTTGCTTATAGAATTCACTCTAAAGTAGGAGACACTTGTATTGGAGCTATTGTTAATGATAATATCGTTACACTTGATTATAAATTAAGTGATGGAGATATCGTTAAGATAAGAACTGATGCTAATTCAACTCCTAATAAAGATTGGCTTAACTTCGTTAAGACTACTCAAGCAAAGAGTAAGATTAAATCATATTTCTCTAAACAAGATAAAGAAGAATATATTGAAAGAGGAAAGAACTTACTTGAAAAAGAAATAAGAAAACAAAAACTAAGTATTAGTGAAACACTTAGCGAAGATAATATTAATAAACTTATTAATGATTTACATGTAGGTTCTTGGGAAGATGTATTACTTTCAATTGGATCTCTACGTTATACTCCAGTATATATAGTTAATTTAATTTATCAAGGTAAAGAAACTGTTGAGGATGCTTTATTTGATAAAGTAAATAGAAATACAATTACTAAAGTAACTAACTATAAGAATGATATTATTGTATCTGGATTTGATGATTTATTAGTAAACCTTGCTAGTTGTTGTAAACCAGTATATGGTGATGAAATTATTGGTTATATTACTAAAGGTAATGGCATTACAATTCATAAAAAAGACTGTTTAAATATTAAAGATTTAACTAGTAGATTAATAGATGCTAAATGGAACGAAAATAATAATACTGAAGGAAGAGTATATGTTTCTCGTATAAGAGTATACTTATCTGAAAATAAATTTGATTTACTTTCAATTGTTGCAAAAGCTACTACTAGAAATGTAATACTTTCAAATGTTAATGAAATGAATCATGGAAACAGTGTTTCATATGATATAGTTGTTAAAGTTAAGAATAAAGATTCACTAGATCTATTCATTGAAGATTTAAGAACACTTAACTTTATAAGAGATGTAAGGAGATTCTAATGAAAGCACTAGTACAAAAAGTTAAATCATCAAGAGTATCAGTTGATGGTAAGATAGTTAACTCAATTGGTAAGGGTTTAAATGTACTTCTTGGAGTTCATAATGAAGATACGCCTGAAGATGCAATTAAATTAGCTAAAAAGGTACTTAATTTAAGAATCTTTGAAGATGAAAATGGTGTTATGAATAAATCTATCCTTGAAGAGGGTGGAGAAATTCTATCAATTTCACAATTTACTCTTCAAGCAGATACTAAGAAAGGTAATAGACCGTCTTATATTAATGCAATGCGTGGAGAAGATGCAATCAAATTATATGAATTCTTTAATGAAGAATTAAATAAAGAGATTAAAACATACCCTGGAGTATTTGGTGCTGATATGACTGTCCAAATTGAAAACGATGGACCAACAACAATTATTTTAGATACAAAAGCATAAATTTATTCTATATTTATCATAGGAGGCTAAGTATGAATAATTTACAAATAATCAATATGATTAATAATTTTCCGATCGGAGGCATTCCAAAAAGTAGATTAGAATTATTAAGTAAAGCAGAAGTAATATCTTATTTATCTAGATATCAAGAACAATTTGGTACAATCGAAAATGTTGATGATCTAGAAAATGCAGTACGTTCATACTTAAGTGAATGTATTGGACTTACTGAAGGAGAACAAATGCCAAGCATTTATGAATCTCAAGCTAATCTACGATTATCTCCAGGATTCTTAGATGACTATAGTAAAATTCAATATATTAAAGAAACCAATCCAAACTTTAGTGCATTCTATGATGTTATTTCTAATAATGCTGAATTAGATATGGATAAACCAAAAGGATTAAGATAATAAAAAATTAAAGAAGACACTTTTTATAAAGTGTCTTTTTTATATTTATGTTATAATTTATTTAGTTGTTTCCATAGCTCAGTTGGATAGAGCACGTGCCTCCTAAGCGCGGTTTGTCCCGAGTTCGAATCTCGGTGGGAACACCATTGACGAATCTGTTCGAACTATTCGAACTTTTAGATAGATATCAATCAGAAATGATTGATTTTTTCGTTTTATAAGAAAAAACGTGATGATTTTGAACGATAAATACATTATTATATGATATTATTATAATAATGGAGGTGTTTCAATGGATAATAATTCAAATGAAATAATAAAAGAAAATGATCTTAATTTGGGTGAAGACTTTGAATTTCCAGAAGTAAAAAATAATAATTCATCCGATGATAATTGGTCAGATGACTGGGGAGATTTTGAATTTGATGATTCTGAACCTGAATGGGATACATTTGATAATACATCACCACAAACTAATTCTAATAATGATATATATTATTTAGATGGATATGGACAAATATATGAATTAGATAATTATTTAAATAATGGAAATGGTTTAATAGAATTATTACAGCATTCAAAAAATAAAGAGCAATTTAACTATATTTTAGGTATGTCAAAACAAGAAGGACATGATGAAAACTTATTAAATTATTTAATAAGTATTAATTATAGTGTTGAAGACTATATTTCAATAAATGTTGGAGGATATCAAATATTTCGATATAAAGGTTTGGTTGAATATTTAATATCAAAATCAAACAATGATCAAATTAAAGATGTTTTAAGCAAGATTGCGTACGTTGATGAAAAAATTGCAAACATAGTGGCAATTCGCGATGATAGAATTGAATTGATGGAATCTAATTATCATTTAAGGAATAAAATTGTTTTTGAAAAAGTTATACAATTTTTTAAAGAAAATCCTGATAAAGTTGATTTAGAAGTTATTAATGTATGTGATTTAGATACTGATATTATTAGAGAATTTATTAATTTAGGATATCAAATATCAGAAAACTCGCCTTATAATTTATTACAAAATAATGAAATAATGAAAGAAGAATTCTTAAAATTAATAAAAATTAATAATAGTGATGTATTTAATAAGTTAGATAGTGAAATAAGTTCAATATCTGGTGCTTATGGCATGCTATATAAAAGCAAAACAAAGGAAATTTTTAATGAAGAGTTTATTAAAACATTTGGAGAAGATGCTGTTGAGCAAATGATTAAATATATTGTTTTAGGTGATTATCAAATTGATTTATCAAAAATAAATAGTAACAATATAAAACAAATTAAAGATATCTATGATTCTTTAATTTGTTTTATATTGTTACTATTTATTTTTGATAAATCAATTTG
>JAILLM010000012.1 GCA_024693165.1 Bacilli bacterium
TAAATTCTTTATATTCCATGCATTTGATTATGTTGCGATAGAT
Source organism: Bacilli bacterium (assembly GCA_024693165.1). Taxonomy (GTDB): domain Bacteria; phylum Bacillota_I; class Bacilli_A; order RF39; family UBA660; genus UBA6985. The sequence continues at coordinate 44 of JAILLM010000012.1, forward strand.
TCATTACTTGTTTCAGATAGACAAGCAAGAAAATTAAGAGAATCGTATTTTTTAATTGGATATGGTATTAAAGATAGAAATCAATATTTAAAGAAAAAGGGATGCTATGATGCATACATATGCGATAATGTTCTTGATATAATTCAAATCTAAGTTTATAATAAATAGCATTTAAAGGTGATTATATGGATGAAGTTTTTGTTGGAAAATTAGTAAATACTAGAGGACTTAAAGGTGAAGTAAAAGTTATTAGTCATTTTGAAAGACCTGATGATGTATTTAAAGTAGGCGGTTACCTTTATATTAATGGTAGAAGTTATGTAATTAGTCATGTTTCTAAAGTTAAGAATTTTATTCTTTTACAATTTAATGGTATTAATGATATTAATGAAATTGAATTCTTAAAAGGATCAGATATTTATGCTGAAAGGAATTCTGTTATTGAAAGTGAAGATGATTACTTATATTCTGACCTTATTGGATTTAAAGTTATTTGCAAAAATCAAGATGCTGGTGAGGTAGTTGATTTTATCAATAATGAAGTGAATCCTTTATTAGAGTGTACTAGACTTGGAAAAACTTATTTTATTCCAGTTAATTCTAATATGATTGATTCAGTAGATTTAGAAGAAAGAAAAGTAACTTTAATTGATATTGGAGAAGGTTTGTTCTTATGAAAATAAGTATATTAACATTATTTCCAGAAATGTTTGATGGATTTAAAAATTCTTCTATTATAAAAAGAGCGATAGATAAAAATATTTTGGATATTGAAGTTATTAATATTAGAGATTTTTCTACATTAAATAATAAACAAGTTGATGATACTCCATATGGTGGTGGAGCAGGAATGGTTATGAGAGTTGACATCGTTTATGATGCTATCGAATCTGTAAGAACTCCTGAATCAAAGGTTTATTTAATGAGTCCAGCTGGTAAAGTATTTAATCAAGGCATTGCAAAAGAATTAAGTTCTTTTAAACATTTAATACTTGTATGTGGACATTATGAAGGAATAGATGATAGAATTACTAATTTCATTGATGGAGAAATTAGTATTGGTGATTATATTTTAACTGGTGGTGAGCTTGCATCTATGGTTATTACTGATGCAGTTACAAGACTTGTTGATGGAGTAATTACTAAGGAGAGTTTGGATGATGAATCATTTAATGATGATTTACTTGATTATCCGACCTTTACAAGACCATTTGAGTTTAAAGGTTATAAAGTTCCAGATGTTCTTATCTCAGGACATCATGAGAATATTAATAAATGGAGAATGGAAGAAAGAATTAAAAGAACTGAAGAAAGACGTCCAGATTTAAAAGATAATAAGTAAAAACATTGGGGAGTGTTTGGTATGAATTATGTAGTTAAGAAAATAAGACGTAAGTATGTAATTGATTATATGGAATATGATCTTGAAGGACTTACTATTCATCCTAAATTAAAGGGTAGTGATTATATTAAAGTTAAAAAAGCAACTTTTTATGATGATGATATTATTTTAAAAATTATTAATACTAAGTTTAGAAGACGATTTAATAATTTGGCTAAAGTTGTGTTTTCTTATCTTTCAAATGATGATGAAACTGATTCTGGTGATTACATGATTCTTTTAGATGAAGTTGCTAAATTACAAGCTACTTTAGAAATTAGATATAAAAGATTTATGGAAAATGAAGCTTATAAAGAATATATGGATAAATTGTATTTTTTAGGAGTAAATCTTAGAAATAAACTTGCAAGAATTAATTTAATGGAACAAATGAATGTTCATATGGGCGGTATGTCTAGATAAATACACTTAATAAGTGTATTTTTTCTTTACAAAAGTGAAATTTAATATATAATAAGTTTCAATCAGAGGGGGAAATGATATGACTGAAAATTTACCAGTATTAATCCTTACTAAGCATGTTTTACTTCCTTATCAAGAACTTAAACTTGATTTTACTGAAGAATCAGCAAAAGAGGTTTTAAGCTATGCTTATGATAATGCTAATAAAAAAGTATTAGTTGTATATAACCTTTCAGAAAACTTTGATTGTGATACACTTCCTAAAGTTGGTGTTATCGCAAAAATATCTAAAAAATTATTATTATCTAATGGAAATTTAAGAGTTATTCTTAGTGGATTAAATAGGGTTAAAGTTAAATCTTTTGAACTTAAAAATGGTTTATATGATAGTGTTATCAAGAAATTATATATTAGTAATCCGATTACACTTGAAGAAGAAGCTAATGTTAAAAAATTAAAGGAATTAGCTAAACAATATATGGATGAAACTCCAGGATCTTCTAATTCAATTTATAATTTAATTGAAGAAAGTAATGATCTTGATTATATTACTGATTTAATTGTTGATTTAGTTGATTTTGATACGAATGTTAAAGCTAAATATATGCTTGAATTTGATTATTTAGCTAGAAGTAACATGTTAATTAAAGATGTTTATAATGAAACTAAATCGTCATCAATTTTATTTAAAATCTCAGTAGCTTTAGTTTCATTATAAACATCTTTAATTAACA
>JAILLM010000018.1 GCA_024693165.1 Bacilli bacterium
TAAAGATGAAAAAATATTACTTGTAAGTAGTAATGAAACTTATGGAGAATTTATTGCTAAGAATCAAAAAGATTTAAAAGATAAATTCTATTTCAATTATCCATCAGTTAAATTACAACATACTTTGGTTAATAAAGAAGACTTCTATAAAACTTATGAAGATTCAGTATTGGATTTACCTGATACTTATTATTATGATTGTAGTAAAGATACTAAAATTAAAAGAGAGTTAACTTATCCAGTAATTGTTAAACCTGCAAATGTAATCATGTTTAAACATATGGAATTTGCTGGTAAGAAAAAAATTTACAGATTAAATAACTTGGAAGAAGTAGAACATGTAATTGATCTATTTAAAAAGGGTGGATATACAGATACATTAATTATTCAAGAATATATTCCTGGAGATGATTCATATCTATTTGATGCGGTTGTTTATGTAGATAAAAATCATAAAACTAAACTTGTATCATTTGCACAAATTGGTCTTCAAGAACATAATTCAAGAATGATCGGAAATGCAGCTGTTATTATTAATGGATATTCAGAACATCCTGGTGTTGAAGAACAAATCAAAAAGATTACTAAGTTTATGGATGCAATCGGATATCAAGGTTTCGCAGAATTCGATATGAAATATGATGCTCGTACTAAGAAATATAAAGTAATGGAGATTAATGCACGTCAAGGAAGATGCTCTTATTACATTACTCCATGTGGATATAACTTAATTGAAGTATTAGCAAGAGATCTTATTGATAACGAAGAATTAGAATATAAAATAATTGATAAAGTACAACTAGAAACTTTTGTATCTAAAAGTATTGCTAAAAAGTACATAACTAATAAAAAATATTTAAAGAAAGTATTACAACTTTGGAATAAAAGAGTTATGCCACTTAATTACAAAAAAGATACAGATTTAAGAAGAAAATTACTTCTTAAAAAGATTCAAATGAATTACAACAGAGATTACAAAAATAGTAAATGGGACTGGAAGTGATAATATGTGTGGTATTTGTGGATTCGTAGGAACTGATTCAAATAAAAAAGAAATACTAAGAGAAATGGCTAATAGAATCATCCATAGAGGACCAGATAGTGAAGGTCTTTATGTTGATGGAGATTATGCTTTAGGGTTTAGAAGACTAGCTATTATCGATTTAAAAGGTGGAGATCAACCATTATTTAACGAAGATAAAACTGTCGTAGTTAACTTCAATGGTGAAATATATAACTATCAAGAATTAAGAGAAGAACTTATTAATAAAGGACATATTTTTAAAACTAAAACAGATACTGAAGTATTAGTTCATGGATATGAAGAATATGGTATCGATGATTTATTAAGTAAATTAAGAGGTATGTATACTTTTATTGTATATGATAAGAAAAAAGATTTACTTATCGGAGCAAGAGATATCTTTGGTATTAAACCATTCTATTATTATAATCACGATGGTTTATTCATGTATGGTTCTGAAATTAAATCATTTCTTTCACATCCAAGATTTAAAAAAGAATTAAATAAAGAAGTACTCGGATTATATATGTGTTATGGTACTAACCATCTTGAAGATACATTCTTTAAATATACTAAGAAGTTGATGCCAGGTTATTATTTTATATATAAAGATGGTAAATTAACTACTAAAGAATATTATAAGTTAACTTATGATAAACAAGATGCATCATATGAAGAATATGAAAAGCTAGTTCAAGAAACACTTGAAGACTCTGTTAAATATCATCAAATAAGTGATGTTGAAGTAGGTTCTTATCTATCTGGAGGAGTAGACTCATCTTATGTAGTAAGTGTTGCCAAACCTCATAAGACATTCACTGTTGGATTTGCTGATAAGAAGTTCTCTGAAATAGATAATGCTAAAGCTTTATCAGATCATTTTGGAGTTAAACATTATAGTAAAACAATCTCAGGTGATGAATTCTTTGATATATTGCCAACTGTTCAATATCATTGTGATGAACCAAGTGCAAATGTATCAACTGTACCTTTATACTTCTTAAGTAAACTAGCACGTGAACAAGTTAAAGTAGTTTTATCAGGTGAAGGTGCTGATGAAATGTTTGGTGGTTATAATGAATATAACTTAACTAAAGAAGAAAAAGCATATCTTAAACTACCTTTATTCTTAAGAAAGTTTAATGCATTTATAGTTAAACCATTACCACATTTCCCAGGTAAAAATACTTTAGTTAAATATGGTAATGATATTAAAGATAGATATTATAATAAAACAGAAATGTTTCTTTATAATGAAGTTAAAGATTATGTAAAAGAAGACTATTTATCAAAGATTAGTCCATATGATTTATGTAGACCATATCATGATGAAATGAAAGATAATAAAGATGAAGTAATTAGAAGAATGAATATTGATTTACATTTCTGGTTACCTAATGATATTCTTCTTAAAGCTGATAAGATGTCTATGGCTAATAGTGTTGAATTAAGAGTTCCACTACTAGATAAAAAAGTATGGGAATTATCTAGTAAGATTCCTACTAAATATATGGTACATGATAATCAAACTAAATATATATTTAGAAAAGTAGCAGAAAAGTTTATACCACTTGAATGGGCTAAACGTAAAAAGTTAGGTTTTCCAGTACCATTTGGTAACTACCTTTTTGAAGATAAATATTATAACTATGTTAAAGAATACTTTAATAAAGATTATGTAGATGAATTCTTCAAAAAAGATGTAATAAATAAAATGTTAGATGATCATCATTTCAAAAAGATAAGAAATGGTAAAAAGATATATACTATTCTTACATTCTTAGTTTGGTATGATAGATTCTTTGTTCAAGAAAATTAATAAGACAAGATATATTCTTGTCTTTTTTATGTTATACTAATTATAAGAATAGCGTATATATAAAAAAGAAAGGAGTTTATATGGGAAGTATTTGGTATATTAATGATCCTAATGAATGGGAAGCATTAAAAACTATCGGAGTATCAAAAGTTGATGAAAATGATACTATTCTAAGCGTTAAAATTGGTGAAGGTAATGATGGTATTGCTACATATGATATAACTGTATTTATGTCAAAAGAAATATATCTAAAAGCAAAATCAGGAAAATTTATAGTTAAAAGAAGACCATTAATGGATCCTGAAATAATGCTTTATGAAGATGGAGAAGTAATACCACTTGTTAAAAATACAGACTATGGTTTAATTGATATGAATAAAAGATATGAAGAACCTAAAATTAGAACATTTAAACCGCAAATTAATCCAAATACTAAAAAATAAAAAGAATCTTAAAGATTCTTTTTATTTTAATTTAACTCTTACTTTTTCTTCTTGTTTATCAAAGTCTTCACCAAGTATTTCAGTACATAAATTATTAATATAATTCATATCAAAGTTAGAGCATCCGCTTTGTTTTTTAATATTGTTTTCTGATGCAAGTGTATCATTATAGTCTTCTAACTTATATGTAGTATATTCTCCTTGTTGAGTAATAATTGGATCAAGTTCATATTCAGTTATAAATGTTTCATTAGTTTCATAATCTTTTTCAATTGATACTTTTGCCATACCACCAACAACTCGATCTTTAGCAAGTTGTCCTGAAACGTAATTGCCTAATGAATAATATACTAACATTTCATGTCCTTCATCATTAGTAATTACTTCAATGTTTTCAAGAACATGTGGGTGAGTACCAATAACTAAATCTACTCCTAAATCAGAAAATAATTTTGTATATTTTTCTTGTAAAGAGTCTGGTACATATCTATATTCAGTACCCCAGTGAGGAAGTACAATTACAAAATCAGCTATTTCTTTAGCTTTTAATATATCTCTAGTTACTTTTTCTTCATCTAATAAATTTACTAGATATGGTTTATCAGATGGAAGAGGTATTCCATTAGTACCATATGTATAATTAAGAAGTGCGATAGTTAATCCATTTTGAGTATAAGTATGAATTACTTCTTGTTCTTCATCACTTGTATTTAATCCTAACATAGTAATTTCAGGATAATTGTTCCAAAAGTTAATTGTATTATCTATAGCTTTAAATCCTTTATCCATAGCATGATTAGTAGCATGTAATATATAATTAAATCCAGCATTAACTTCAGAAATACCAATTTCTTGTGGAGAGTTAAAACAAGGATAACTACTAAAACCTAATTCAGATCCACCTAAGATAGTTTCTTGATTAACTATTTTTATTTCAGCGTCATTAAGGTCTTCTTGAATATTCATAAATAGGTGATCATAGTTTAATGTACCATCTTCTTTAATACCAGATGTATAAACTGGCTTATGTACTAAAACATCACCAATCATTAATAAATCAACATGTTCATTTTCAGGTATTACTGGTTCTTCTTCAATTACTTCTTCTACTGGAGTTTCTACTACTTCAATAGTGGTTTCATTTTCTTCAAAAGTATTATCAATTATTTCTTCAAAAACAGGTGTAGGAACTGCATAATCAACACTACTTTTATTACCACAACTTGTTAAAATTAATGAACTAATTAATAAAGCTTCTTTAAGAAGTTTATTTTTCTTATTTTTCATAAAACATCTCCCTGAGTGAAATATATATTAGCACAAAAGAATATTACTATCAAATTTGGTCAGAATATATATATTGATAATAAATTGTTTAAAAAGTATAATAATTTTAGTGAGGTGTATAGAGATGACGAAATTAAGTAATTATGATTGGTATTGCGATGAATGTAATGATTTATTAAATAACCAACCAGGATTTGATGCAAACTGTGGAACTTGGACATGTTCTAAATGTGGAGAGTTAAATTATATAAGTTCAGATGAAATTTTATCTGATAGCGAAATAGATGATTTTCAATCTTCAGGATATGATTCATATAATGATTACAAAAATTCATCTGAATCATATGATGTATATGATGCAGCATTAGCATGGCAAAGTAGAGGATATGATGAAGATTATATGTTTGGTTATACTGAAGATGAATTAAAAAGTGCATTAAATAAAGACTAATATAGTTAAGATAGGTTATCATAAGCCTATTTTTTTGTTCTATTTTTATAAAAATTATACTATAATCTAATAAATGTGATAAAGAAGGTGACTCGATGAAAGATAGATTTAAATATGGTAAATGTATATTTACCAATCCTAATTTAGATAATATTAATGAAATGTTAGAAATGATGAATGATCCTGAAATACAATCTATGTTAACTACACACCCAAGAACATATACATATGAAGATGAAGTTTCATGGATTAAGTCTAACCAAGATAAAGATTGTTTTTCTACATATGATGCTAATACATTAGATTATATAGGTAATGGCGGATATAACGAAATAGATAATGACCGTGGAGAAATTGGTATTGTTATTAGAAAACAAATGCAAGGCAAACACTATGCTAAAGACATTATTAATGGTTTAATTGATTATGGTTTTAATATACTAAATTTAAATGAAATATATGCAATTGTATTCTCGGATAATATCAAAAGTCTAACATGTATGAAAGAATTAGGATTTACTGAGTATGATAGAGACAAAAATGTAATAGAAAGAAATGGTAATAAAGTAGATGATATTTATTTAAGTCTAAAAAGAAAATAGGTGTTTTTATGGCAATATATTATAAAGTAGATGTAAGAAGTGATTATAACGACTTAACTAATAAAAATACAAAGATTATTATTCAAAAAGGATTTATTTATGCCAAAGAAATAAAGACTAAAGAAAGAATAATGATTTGTGATAATAAATTTCAAGGAAGTTTATATGGTTATTATGTAATGAGTACTGATTTTAAAGTAGAAAACATTGCTACTTTGGAAGAAGTAAAAACATATCTTGAAGAATTTAGTTTCAATAAGATGCCAATATATACAAAAATGGAAGAAAAAGAAACTAAAAAATTAATAAGAAAATATCATAAATCTAACGGAGAATAATTATGAAGTATGTATATGTTTTAAACTCATTTGGAAATAATAAAGTTAAAGATTTATCGCAAAAACTAGATGTAATATCTAATAGATTAGATTTAGATTATGAAATAAGTATAAATAATTCTTTAGTATCTACTGAAGACATTATAGATAAATATAAAGATTCGAGAAATGTAATTGTCCCAGTAGGTGGAGATGGAATGATTAATAGAGTTCTAAATAGAATCATGGGTACTAATAATATCTTAGGATTTCTTCCATATGGTACAGGAAATGATTTTGCAAGAACAATCAAAGAAACACTAGAAGAAGGTGTAAATGAAGTAAATGTAGTTAGAATAAACGAAAAATATTTCATTAATGTCGCTTGTTTTGGTGTTGATGCTGAGATTGCTAACGATGATAGATTTGTTCATAGTAAAATCATTCCTAAAAAACTTAGATATAAAGTCGGAGTACCTTCTCATTTTCTTAATTACAAACCAGAAGAATTAAAAGTAAAAGTAAATGGTGAAGAAATAAATAAAGAATTTACTACTGTGGTAGTTTGCAATGCTAAATACTATGGTGGTGGATTTAAAGTTGGACCTAACAGTATAGTTAATGATTCAAAAATCGAAGTATATCTTGTAGAACAAATGAAAATGCTTGATATGGTTGGTACAATTCTAAGCATGAAAAAAGGAAAACACGAAGAAAAAGATGGAGTAAGAAAAATCACTACTGATAGCTTAATTATTTCTTCTGAAAACACAATTGATAGTAATATTGATGGTGAAAAATATTCAAATACTAATTTTGATATGAGTGTTATTCCAAATGGAATTGAAGTCTTAAACAATCAATATTTAATTGAATGTTTTGAAGATATAAATAAAAAAAGAATATTTAGAAAGAATAAAAAAAGGTAAGTTATGAATACAGATAATATAAGTGTTAATACTCAAAGTAGTATTAAAATTAATTTAGATAAAATAGTTTATTTTGATCCATTTGAAATTAAAGAAGAGTCTCATGATGCTGATATAATTTTTATTACACACGACCATTATGATCATTTTGATATTAATTCTATAAATAATATTAAAAATGATAACACTATCGTAGTTACACCTTCATCAATGAAAGATAAAGTAAATAGTATTTCATTTAAAGATTATATTTATTTAAATCCCAATGAAGAAACTAGTATTTATGGAATAAATATAAAAACTATTCCTTCTTATAACATTAATAAAAGTTTTCATCCCAAAGCAAATAATTGGTTAGGATACATTATAGAATTCAATAATATTAAATACTATATCGCAGGTGATACTGATATCACTGATGAAAACAAACAAGTGAAATGTGATATAGCATTTCTTCCATGTGGAGGAACTTATACAATGGATTATAATGAAGCAGCTGAACTTGCAAAAACAATTAACCCAAAAGTATTAATACCAATACATTATGGATCAATTGTTGGAACAAAAGAAGATGGATTAAAAATAAAAGAATTATTAAAAGATACTTCAATTGAAGTAATAGAAAAAATAAGATTTTAAGGAGATAATTATGGCATTACATTTTAGCAACCCTATGATATATGGGGTAAGATGGGATTCAGCAGTTAAATCAAAGTTTTTAATGCAAACTTGGATGAAATTTGCTGAATATTTAAGAGAAGACGAAAAAGAGTTTTTAGAAACTATAAAAGATAAGAATGCATTAGACTTATCAGTTCAAGAATTAGAAAAGTATAAAAGTATAAAGAATCAAATTGAATTTTCAAAATTACTTCCTAAGTATGAACAACATAATTGTACTCGTGAAGAATATGATTTGGTTTCTGATTTCTTTGATAAAAATTCTTTAAAGGATTTTATGAGAAGTAGATTAACTGATGAGGAAGTAAGAGAATCTCTTGATATTGTTGATGATTTAAAAGATGAAGAATTACCAGCTTTTATTAAAGAACAAGAGAGTGTTTATGATAATTTATCAGTTTCTCAAACTTATACATTATATTTAGCTAATAGTAGACTAAAGTACATTGATGATTGTGAATTTAATGAAAGAATGAGAAGAGAAACTATTGAAAGAAATCAAGCACTAATAAGAAGTTTAGCAAGAGATTATGGCTTTAGAGTATTTTAATAATAGAGGCATAATGAGTAGATTATATGATATTAAATTAGATGAAACTAATTTACATTTATTAGAAA
>JAILLM010000030.1 GCA_024693165.1 Bacilli bacterium
ATTCTAACTTGATTATAACATAAATAATAAAAAGAATAATTATAAATATACTTATTCTCTAATTTAATAAAAATTTTTCTTTGTGTTCAATCTTTGCTATTTTTTTTGTTTTTATTTTAGAAGTTTCACTTTCGAATTTATAAGAATTAACTTCAAATTCAAATCCGTTGTCAGTAATAATTGAAAATCCTGATAAAAAATCTCTTCTTATATTTATTTGCCCTTCAAAATCAAGATTAGATAATAATTCAATTTGATCCATTTTTTGAAGTCTTTTTTGTCTCTTTTCAAATTTACTATAATCAATATTACTCACAACTTCACCACCTATTAATGTTGTATTATAACACATAAAAAAGAATGAGTAAAAATACTCATTCTTAATCTTTAGTAAATGTTATTTGTGATACTGCAAAATCGTTATAAAAATTATTTAACCATGTTTGAGATGAGTACCAATCACTACCTATATAAGCAATAACATATTTTGTATTCTTGTCAAATGTAAAATGCGCACCACTATATCCTTCATCTAACCCTGCAAGTAATGAATTTTGTATACCTATATAATTATGATTTTCATCTAACTCAACAAAATTCAAGTTGTATCCTCCACGTGGATTTTTTTCCATTCTAGCTGTGTATGATGCGCCACCTTCAACTTCAAGAACTATATCATATAAAGCTTTTGCGGTATTGTGGCAATAACCATATTTACAATAACATCCTTCAATTAAATATCCTACTTCTCCAAAATTAAAATCTGTTATCAAAGTTGAAGATTTGAATTTTGATTCTTCCATGTAATTAATAAAATTTACATGAATTTCCATTCTTCTTTCTTTTAAATAACCAATTGGATATGATGCATCTTTATAATGGTATTCTGTGGTAAACCTAACAAACTTAGTATCTTTTTTAAGTTCTAATATTTTTTGTCCATATTCAGAATTTTTAAACTGTTGATATCCTAAATATTTATTATCCTTATCATATTCATATATATTAATATAAAAATCTTTTTGTGAAATTTGAGTTAACTTTTCTATTAAATATTCTTTCTTTTTGGCCCTTATCAGTTCTTTTGTTCTTATTATTTGGGTATTATCTACCAAACTGCCATCTGTAGTTGAAATATTTCCTATTTCCCAATAATTTGTATCACTTAATTCAAATTTACCTAGTATTAAAACAGCATCAACTATATCTTTTGTATTAACAGTTTCACTTTCATTTGTTTCTGAATTAATTTGGCTAAATGAATCACATTCTGCTTCTAATGCTAACTCACCAATAGTAAATAAATCTTTATCTGTTGATTCATTATAATTTTCTATTTTTTCTATATTAAAATCATTATCATATTTCAACGCTGAAATAAAATAATTTTCATCAGATAAAGTAACATAATATTCATTTTCATTACTATCAGATTTTACTAATACATAACCATCATAATTTCCTGTTGATGATAAACCTAAATCATTTTTTATGCTATAAACAACGCATGTACCTGTCGTATTTCCATTTAATTCGTCGGATAAATATTTTTTTACTGCTTCTTGTACTACTTTATCAGCATATTCTATAAATGATTTTTTTCTTGCTGTTTCTAAAGTATTAAGTACACTTGGAATAGCTATTATCATAATAATAGCTAATATTACTATTACCGCTAATAATTCAACCAATGTAAAAGCTAATATTTTTTTATTATTTTTTCTTTTTAAAGTTTTATTTTTCTTCTTCGTGCTTTTCTTTACCATCTTAATCCACCATTTTAATAATACATTATTTTTTAAAAAAATAAAAGGAAGAACATTATAGTTCATCCTTTTCATGTATTTTATCAATTAGTTTTTCAATCTTATTGCCATATTCAATAGATTCATCAACAATAAATCTTATTTCTGGAATATGTCTTAAATTTTCACCTAATCTATCAGCTAAAACTGTTCTAATCCAAGGTGCGGCTTCTTTTAAATTAAGAGCAACTGCTTCTGCACTTTCTTCACCCATATAGGTGTAATATACACGTGCCCAGCTTAAATCATTTGTTACTTCACAACCTGTTACAGTAACATGTTTTAAAGTATCATCTTTTGCTTCTAATAATAAAATATTAGATACTTCTCTCATTACTTGAGAAGATATTCTACCTTGTTTTATATTATTCATTATCTCTTAACCTCAACCATTTCGTATGTTTGGAATACGTCTCCTTCTTTAATGTCATTATAACCTTCGATAGTCATACCACATTCAAATCCGCTCTTTACTTCATGAACGTTATCTTTACCTCTTTGTAGAGATCCAACTTTACCGTCATAGATGATAACACCATCACGGATTACTCTTACTTGTGAGTTAGATTTAACTACACCATCAGTTACGAACATACCAGCAATATTACCAACTTTAGAGAATTTAAACATCTTTCTAACTTCAGCATTACCAGTAACTTTTTCTTCGAATTCAGGATCTAACATACCCTTCATAGCTGCTTCCATTTCTTCAACTAATTTATAGATAATTGTGTAAGTTCTTAATTCAACACCTACAGATTTAGCAGAATCTTTAATTTGATTTGAAGGTACAACATTAAATCCAATAATAATTGCATTTGATGCTTGAGCAAGTGAAATATCACTTTCAGTTACAGTACCAATTCCTGATCTTATAACTTTAATCTTAACTCCTTCAACATCAATCTTTTCAAGTGAATTTTTACAAGCTTCTTCTGAACCTCTTACATCACATTTTAATACTACATTAATTTCTTTAACACCTGATTGAATAGATGCAAATAAATCATCTAATGAAAGTGATTTAGGAGCTGATGCTTTAGCTTTGGAATCTTCAACTCTCTTTTCAGCTACTTCACGTGCTTTCTTTTCAGTTTCGAAAGCCATGAATTTATCTCCAGCTTCTGGGTTACCATTTAAACCAGTAATTTCTACAGGAGTAGATGGACCAGCAGAAACAATATCTTTTCCTTGGTCATTCTTCATTGTACGAACTCTACCATTAGTTAAACCAACTACGATAGGATCTCCAATTCTTAAAGTACCATTTTGAATTAATAATGATGCAACTCCACCCATATTCTTATCAATTCTTGATTCAATTACAGTACCAGTTGCATATCTACTAGGATTTGCTTTTAATTCTTCAACTTCAGCAATTGCAAGTAATGTGTCAATTAATGCTGGAACACCATCACCAGTCTTAGCAGAAATCTTAACGAATGGATATTCTCCACCCCATTCTTCAGGTGTAATTCCTTCAGCAGACATTTCTTGCATAACTCTATCTGGATTTGCTTTTGGTGAATCCATTTTGTTAACTGCTACTACGATAGGAACATTAGATGCTTTAGCATGGTCAATAGCTTCTTTAGTTTGAGGCATAACACCATCTTCAGCACTAACAATAATAATTACGATATCAGTTACTTGTGCTCCACGAGCTCTCATTTCAGTAAATGCAGCATGTCCTGGAGTATCAATAAATGTAATCTTTTGACAATTATAGTCAATTTGATAAGCACCAATACTTTGAGTAATTCCACCTGCTTCACCAGCTGCGATATGAGAATTTCTAATATAATCTAGTAAAGTTGTTTTACCATGGTCAACATGTCCCATGATAGTGATTACTGGAGGACGAGCTTCAAGATCTTCAGCTTTATCAACTATTTCATAGTTTTCAAAGTTAGATACATCTTGAGTTTCACTTCTCTTTAATGTTTTGTTGTATTCAGCTACTACAATTTCAGCTGCATCAAAATCAATTGATTGTGGAAGACTAATCATCATACCTAACATCATAAGTTTCTTAATTAATTCAACACCAGAAACTTGTAATTCATTAGCTAAGTCTTGAACTGTCATTCCATCTTTATATAAAACTACGTTTTCATCTTTTACATTGTCATTACTTTGTAGTTTTTCTTTATTTTTATACATTTCCTTTTTCTTATTTTGGAATTCTTTTGCGATAGATTCAGAAGATTGTTTATTCTTATTCTTATTGAATTTTTCTTTCTTATTAACATCAGTCTTAGCGATAGTGTTAACACGATTATCTTCCATCATTCTATCAACGATGATTTCTTCATCTTCAGTTTCGATTTGTAAATCGTCTTCATCATCTAAAGAAAACATTGTATTATCAAGCATAACAATAGCATCGTCATCTAAAAGATCATCTTTTTGAGATACGTTAACGCCTAATTCCTTACACTTGTTTAATACGTCTTGAACAGTATAATTCATACTTTCAGCATAATCTTGAACTGTCATATAATATACCTTCTTTCTTTTTTTATATTAACTTGTTTAATTCTTCAAATACACTTTCTTCAACAGTAGTTTCTAAAAGCTTATTAAGAATCTTTGTCTTTTTAGCTTTTTCAAAAACTTCTGCATCTTTTTTTAAGTAAACACCATGACCATTTACTTTTCCTGTTAAATCAACGATGACACCGTCATCAGTCTTTACTACACGTATAAGTTCATTTTTAGGTAGTTTTTCTCTTGAAACTACACAAGTACGCATAGGGATTTTCTTCATTATCTATTTCCTTCTTCTTGAATTTGAGTCATTGATTTAACATCAATTCTAAATTTAGTTAATTTAGAAGCTAATTTAATATTAATACCTTTTTTACCAATAGCTAATGATAATTCGTCATCTGGAACGATAGCTAATGCTTCGTTTTCTCCATTTTCATTCTTAAGAATGTTTACGATTACATTTCTAGCTGGTGAAAGTGCATTCTTAACAAATTCAGCAGGATCTTCAGAGTATTTAACTAAATCTACTTTTTCTCCATTTAATTCAGAAAGAATAGATGCAATTCTTACTCCTCTTTCTCCGATACATGAACCAACTGGATCTACTTGTGGATCATTTGAGTAAACAGCAACTTTACTTCTTACTCCTGGTTCTCTAACTACTGAATGTAATTCAATAGTACCATCTTGTAATTCAGGAATAACTGACTCAAATAATCTTTTAACAAAACCATAATGTTTTCTAGTTAATAGAATAACTGGTCCTTTGTTTCCTGCTTCTACTTTAGAAACATAAACTTTAACTTGTGAACTCATCTTTAGTTTTTCACCAGGAATGATTTCACTCTTAGGTAAGATACCTCTAGTTCTTCCTAAATCAACATAATAATTTTTGTTATCTTCCATTGCTAATGTACCAAGTAATAATTCATATTGTTTATCAGCATATTCATCAATAATAGAATTCTTTTCTGCTTCTCTAATTTTTTGTACTACTACTTGTTTGCAAGTAGAAGCTGCTACTCTACCAAAGTCATGTGGAGTAACTTCTTCTCTATATTCGTCTCCTACCTTTGCATCAGGCCATTTTTCTTTAGCATCTTCTAAAAGAATTTGAGCATCTGCATTGATTTCAGGATCTTCATATGTGATGTTTCCTTCTTCATCAGTAATTTCTTTTCCATCATCATAATCGTCTACTACTACATAGAAACGATATACTCTGAATTCTCCAGTTTTTCTATCGATTTCTACTTTAACGTTTGATTTTGATTCATAGTTCTTTTTATAAGCACTAATTAAACCTTGTTCCATAGCTTCATAAACAACATCTTCAGAAATAGATTTTTCTTCGATAATATGTTTTAAAGCCTTAATAAATTCCTTACCGTTCATTTTATTCCTCTCCTCTTTCTTTGCTTGTAATTTCTAAGGTGTATTCTTGATCAATTAAATCATACTTATCAAGAATTGGATTAATTACTCTAGTTGCTTCTACAATAGTGTCTAAATCAATTCCATTCACTTTATCTAATTCAATCTTTAAATAATATTGATTTGATTCTTTTTCCCATGTAACAGATTCAACAATAATCTCCATGTCTTGCATAGGTTTTGTAATAATTTCTCTTATTTTTTCTAAAGTTTTCTCCATAAATTACCTCCAAACATAAACAAAAGTGGGAATTTCTGCCCACTTAAATGTTACTTGTATTATACTAGACTACCTCTATTAAGTAAAGAAAAAATCTTAAGTTTCCTTAAGATTTTCTTATTAATTCTTCTTTTTCTTAGTGTATAATGCTAAACCAATTAATGATAATGTTATTAATGCACTAGACATTAAGGAATAGTCTACTTCAGATCCAGTTTGAACAATATCAAATTCTTCTCCACCTTCACCCATAACAAATTGATATACGTAAATTACTTCTACATCACTTTTATTAATGGTTCCAGTTTTTTCACCTAAAACTTTTATTAGTTCATAACCTTCAAATGCTTTTTCTTCAGTTTTATATTCTTTACCGTTAAAGTATTCTTCAACTACATCATCAGTTAAAGTTTTACCATCTTCATCAATATATTTAGCAACCACTTTATATTTTTTAGCAGTTATTTTAGCAGAAATATTTAATCCAAATGAATAACCTTGATATGAATTTCCAGTATCACCATAAATATATGAAGTAATAATTGCTTCATCTTTAGAATCCATATTTTCAACACAATCTCTTACTTGTTCTTCTAATGTATCTGGTGCAATATCTCTCATGTATTCACCAATAGAATATTTTTGATTATACTTATCTGTTTCTCCTTCAGGAATAACTGTTACAATTCTATTATAGAAATAATCATATCCTAATTTAGCTAGATTACTATTTGATTCTAATACGCTGGTATGATTTGCTCCACTTTTACTACCAAACATATAATCTATTTCTTCAATACTGAAGTCAAATATAGATGTATAGTTTTTATTATTCTTTTCATTATAATAATCTACATAATATTTATCTAAATCATCAACACCGTTTGGATATTTTAAAGTCCCATCATCATCTTTAATTAATTTTAATGCTGATGAAACTTTTTCATCTGTTACATCATCATCAACTAAAAAACTCTTTCCTAATAGTTTTTTTAACATCTCATTTGTACATCTATTGATGTTGTATTTGGAAGTAACATCTAATTCATTTCCATCAAATGTTTCTACTTTTTTACCATTTGATTTGTTTATATCTTTATAACTAACTGTAGAGATTATTAAATCTCCTTCTTTAAGTTCAAAATCATGTTGAGTGTTATTAATGATAGTTAAATGAATCTCAATTTTAGATGAAGGTAATAATCCAATATAACGACTATATTGAACATAATTTGAAGCATAAATATCTTTAATAAAGTTTAGTACTAAAACACCATTTGTAGATTCTAGATCAACTTCATCAGTTATTGTATAAGTTAAGTACGCAATTAAATCATATGAACCTTCATAGTCATCTTCAAGCGTTACACCTTCTGTTGTATCTTGTGATTCTTTTATTTCTGCTAAATCATAATTAATCGTGCTTTTTACTACTCCATTTGCATTTAACTCTTCAGCTGATACTAACGGTAAAAATGCGAATAAAGCAACTAAAACAACTAATAGTCTTTTTTTCATTTCTTTCTTCCTTTCCTATATTATCTTGTTGTTTATATAAATATAGGAATTTGAAAGACTCCAAACTATCTTACTAATTTAATACTTATATAAACCAAAACCCTCTCACTTTGACAAATACTCTCCCAAAGTTATTGTTTATAATAATATAAAAATCTAAAAAAGCAACAAAAATCGACAAAAATTTCACAAAATTTTCACAAAACTAAAAAATAGAGCTTAATTGCTCTATTTATAAGTTATTTCATATGTTATATCATCATTCTTAATAGTAATTAATTCTACTTTATTAAGTACGATAGAAACAATAATACTATATGTGTTCTCTCCTTCTTCATAATCATATGTATAAGTTGCATTATCGCCATTAGTTGATTTAATCATCTTAGTATCTTCAAGTATACCTACTAATACAGATGGTATTACAAAGTTTATATTTATTTCTTTAAATAGTTCTTCATTTTCAATATCTTCATCTAATACTATTTCATATACTTTTTGTTCACTAATTTTAAATTCTTTTAATTGTTTAGAATTATCTTG
>JAILLM010000056.1 GCA_024693165.1 Bacilli bacterium
CTGTCATTAGATGTTGATTTTATAATTGATTATAATGAATTAGGTACTAATAAAAAAGGTGTGTTATCAATAAATCCTAAAACTGGCGACAATATATACATAAGAGGTATTTTATTAGTTGTTTCAAGTATAGGCTTAATTATATGTTTGATAGATAAAAAGAAAACTAATAAAAAGTTGTTAGTGGTGGGATTATTATTGGTTTCACCAATGATAGTTAAAGCTGCAACACATACATTTGATATTGTATTAGTTTCTGAATATAAATTAAATGATAGGCTTATCGTAAAATATATCAATGGTGAAGAAATTTCGTCAAAAATAGTTGATTATAATACAAAAGTAGATGAACCTAAAAATATTAATGATCCAACAAATGGTGCTAAAACATTTGCTGGATGGTTTACAAAAGATAATAAAAAATTTGATTTCGATGATGAAGTAGTTGAAGATACTGTTTTAACTGCTAAATGGGTAACAACTCCTACTTTAAATATTTTACTAAGTGATAAATATTATATTGGTAGTAATGTAGTAATTACTTCTAATGCTGTAGCTAGTACTGAAAATTACAATATAGTTTACAAATATTTAAAGGAAGGTGAAAGTGAATATATCACTTTAACTAATCTTAATGAATTAACTGAAGGAGCAAATTATAAGATAGTAGGAACATTAACAGATGATAATGGTCTAATCGCTATTGATGAAGTAGATATAGAAATAACTGCTCCTACTTTAAATATAAATTTTGATGATAATAAAGAAAGAAATCATTATTGGAATAAAGATATTAAATTACTTTCTGAAATAACAAATAATGAATACGATATAACAGAAGTTAAGTTTTATTACACATCTGGTAAAGAAGTGACTTCAACAGATGGAAATGGTAATTCAAATAGTAAGAACGTAGAATATTCAGAAATATATTATGAATTAAATAATTTAAAAGGATTACCAATTGGAGAATATAGAATTAAAATGGTAGCTAAAGATACTATAAATAATGTGTTTGAAATCTATAAAGATACAACAATTACATATGGTTCATTTGATTTTTCAAGAGGATTTACTGTAACAAGAGATAATACAAATATTATTACTAAAACTAATGTACAATCTGTTAAATTTGTAGATGGAATAGGTTCATTAGATTTAGAAAATGATACTAATTATCAAGATATTTCTGAAGACCAAGATAATGGAGTAATTGAATGGTGGGTTAAAGATGATACTACTGGCCTTTATGATATTTACATTGGTGGTCAATATTCTCATTTAGTTCAATCATCTACTTCTAGTATTAAAGGATTATTACAAGGATATACTAATTTAAAATCAGTAGACTTTGAATATTTCTATACTGGAAATTTAATAAATGTTTCTTATTTATTTAATGGAGATAGCAAATTAAATAATGTTAACTGGGGTACTAATTGGGATACTTCAACTTTTGTAGATGTATCTTATATGTTTAATGATTGTGCTGGATTTAAAACATTAGATTTAAATGATTGGAATACTGGTAATATTAAAACTATGACATATACATTTAATAATATGTCTAATCTAGAAGAATTACATGTAGAAGAATGGGACACATCTAGTTTAGAAAGAATTACAGCTGGATTTATGAGTAATAATAAATTAACAACATTAGATTTAAATAAATGGGATGTAAGAAAATTAAAAGCACTTGATGGTGCATTCCAAAATAATCATAATCTTGTTGAGTTAAAAGTAAGTAATTGGGATACTCCAAGCCTTTTAGATTTAGGTTTTGCATTTAGAGGGTTAAATAAAATTGAAGTATTAGACTTGTCTAACTGGACTCTTGATAATGTACAACAAATACATAGAGCATTCTCAGATGATTCTAAATTAAGAGAAATAAAGGTTAATAAACCAGTTGTATTCAGAGCAAATGGTGGAGATTTTATGTTTGGTTATGCATTTAATGGATGTAGTAAATTAAATTTTGAATTTACTATATATGCAACATCAGTTAGAGCGGAAAGTACTCAATATGGTAAAAGTTACGCATTAGCTGGAGCAGCAACAGCTGAAGATGCTCAAATAACAATACATTATAATAATGCTTCTAAGAAAGTATTTAATAAGTTCTGTAGTACTAAATCAAGTTCTTCACATATTGTCGGAATAAATGATGATGAAGTGTAAAAGAAGGTATTATTTAAACCTTCTTTTTTTATGTTATATTTTAAATGGTGATATAATGAAAATAGAGGTGTGAGTATGAATGAGTACATTAATTTAGATGAAAAGAATATTGATGAAGAGCATATTTGTTGTGCAATAGGAGATCCTAAACATCAAGATGGTGTAGATAAAAAGAAAGAATGGATTAAAAGCAAATTAAAAGATGGACACGTATTTAGAAAGCTAAATGCAAGAGGAAAAATTTTTATTGAATATGAACCAATAGAAACGGCTTGGGTTCCTATTAACGGTAAAAATTATATGCATATTTACTGTTTATGGGTAGCAGGTAGCTTTAAAGGAAAGGGTATTGGTAAAGAATTATTAGAATATGCTATTGAAGATGCAAAAAATAAAAAAATGAGTGGTGTATGTACATTAGTATCACAAAAGAAGAAACCATTTATTGGAGATAAGAAATTCTTTGAACACTATGGATTTAAAGTAGTAGATACAATTAATGATTATGAATTAATGGCATTACAATTTGATGATAAAGAAACACCTAAGTTTAGCGATAGTGCTAGAAAGATGGAAATAGATAGTCAAGATTTCACTATTTACTATTCTAATGAATGCCCATATGTTGAATATGAAGTAAAAGAATTATCTGATTATGCAAAAGAAAAAGGAATTAAGTTAAACTTTATAAAAATGGATTCATTAGAAAAAGCTAAAAATGCACCATGTGTGTTTAATAATTGGGCTAACTTCTATAAAGGAAAATTTGTTTCAAATACAATTTTAAATGCAAATGCATTTGAAAAATTAATTAAATAAAGTAATCGTAATATTAAGATATTAAGAGAATGAAATATTTCTCTTTTTATGTGGTAAAATAGATGTATGATTTAAATGTTAAAATTATTTGCGTAACTTCCAAAGAAATTTGGTAGATTAAAATAGTAATTAAAAGTAGAATGATTAGTGAAAGGAATGATTATATGGATATAGGTCAAAATATTTTAAATTTAAGAAAAAGTGCTAATCTTTCACAAGAACAACTTGCTGAAAAGATGGGAGTAACAAGGCAAACAATAAGTAACTGGGAGTTAAATGAATCTAGCCCAGATTTAAAACAAGGTAGAGAATTATCTAAAATATTTAATGTGAGTTTAGATGATTTGGCAGGCGATTCAACATTTGAATACTTAGGTGCAAAAGATGCTGATAGAAAAATTACTATAATATCACCAATTGAAAATGTTATAGTAACTTGTAATAAAATTCAATCATCAAATAAGTATAAAGGTGGTAAGGGTTCACCAAAATATGCTTTATTTGGAAGTGATGAGAGTAATTCTACAAACAGTACTTTTTTAGGTTGGTATGAAAACAAAGAACAGATATCAAAAGAAATTATGGATATAAAGGAAGCGTTTATATCTGGTGTGTCATCATATGAACTAAAATATAATGTTGAAGTTGAGAAGAAATTAATGGGTATAAAATTACAAATGAAAAAGTAATGTAAATTATAGTTTAAAAAACATAGAAGATTAAAAGAAATGGAGGATTTATGAAAAAGAGAGAAATAATATATTGGATTTTATGTGGTGTTGGAGGAATTTTAATAGGAGTATTTGCAAATAAATTA
>JAILLM010000080.1 GCA_024693165.1 Bacilli bacterium
AATAGATTTTTAGTTAAAATAATTAGATAATTTTCTAACTTTAATGATTTATAATATAATATATAATTAAAGATGAAAGGAGAAACAAAATGGCTTATAGAAAATTTATATACAATAATGATGAATATTACTTCAATTTTAGTTCTTTCAAACAATATTTTTCTAAAAAACGTAAAGAAGATCATGTTAAAGTGGGAGACTTAGAATACTTATTAGCAAGTAATATAAATATCACAAAGGAAGCAGTACATAACTGGAGAATGTCTTCAAATGGTCCTTCAGACATTCAATTAGTAACACAAATTGCAAAATTTTTTAATATATCTGATGTAACATTATTACTTACTAAAGAAAAGGAAGTGAATACAAATATGCTAACTGATTTACAATTACAATCCTTCAAAAAAGTATATGATTCAATATTAGATTTTTTAGATGAATTTAACGAATCTGACGGATTCAATGATTTATGGTTTGAAGTTGAAGGAGACCCAAATGATAAAAAAGGTCTTATATGGGATGTAGTAAATAAAAAACATGAAGGAGTTATGAAAACTCTAAACAAAGAATATTTTTATTTAAAGAATACTGCACTATATGAAGAATTGGAAAACTATATATATAACGATATGTACGATATTTATGAAACAAAAAAACTAGATTATGCTTATAGATTTGAAGCATTAGGAACTGATCAACCTACTACTCAAGATGATTATACTAAAGCTTTAAATAAAATTAATGAAATTGTTAATAAATATTACAAATAAAAAACTCCTAAAGGAGTTTTTTTATTGAAGAGATTTTTTTAATACTTCTCTTAGTTCATCATCGCAAGCATAAATATATAAACCATTAACACCACGTGTTAATAATACGCCTAGTTCATTCTTTAAGAACTCTTCACCAAAACTAACATGGCTTCCATCATTCATAGTTCTTTTATTTGTTGCTTTCTTATTACAACTTGCTTTAGTATCGTAAATAATCTTTCCATTTCTATATTTAATAGACGGCCCAATTATTACTCCTGCATAGTTTAAGTCAAATCCTTGAATTGTATATGTTGATCCTATCTCATTGATTGTTTGGGGTTGTTCAGCCCAAGCTAAACCTTTAACCGCTCTTGCATCTTTTTTAGTTCCGTATCTAAGTATTTCTCTATTCCATGGTCTCTTCCAATTACCTATTTTAACATTCCAATATTTATCATCCTTAGGTGATGAAGCTGAACTATAAGGCCAATCGTAAGTAGCAACTATTCTTGATAACATAGTTTTCTTATCACTAGCTTTTAGCTTTATTGCTTGCTCAAGTTTAGAAGGATCATCAAATACTTTAATATCATAGTTTCCTCTATGTTTAGTAACCTTTTCAATTTTTCCATCATTTGTGATAGTTTTAATCCAGTGTAAGACTTTCTTGTTGCCCATCATTCTCATTTGAGTTTTAAGTTCAATATAACTATCATTATCTTTTGCTTGTTTAATATATTCATTTATCTCATTATCATCTTTATATTGTTCAGAATTAAGTATTTGTTTTTTATCAAACATAACTACTACAACTTTAGCATATTTAATTAACTCATTTAATTGATTATTATCAGTAAATGATTGATTATTTTGTGTTAATAATAAATGAGCTTCATCAACAAATATTACATCAAATAACTTATCTCTCTTTTTAGGAGAATTCTTCTTATCTTTAAATAAGTTAATTAATGTAGTTGGATTAAATACAATATTTTCATCTTTTTTAGCTAAATCTAATTTTCTAACTATTTCTTCATATACAGTTAATTGTTCAACATGATTAACTACAATAGCGCATTCTAAGTCTTTATAAGTTGTACCATCAGTTTCTACAACATGTTCTTTTTTATTAATTAAATCATAAAACATACTACTCATTAAAACTGTTTTACCAGTACCTGCATCACCTTGAACAAATACTAATTGATTTTCCTTATCTTTTAATAAACATTCAGTAATTTTATCTATAATCTTTTCTTTAGCTATCGCTTGCTCAAAATTTAATTTATGTAATGGAGATGCCTTATAAATAGCTGAATCCTTAATTTCACTTTCAGATAAGAATAAAGCTCTATTATATGTTCTTAATTGTCTCCATATCTTTGAGAATATCGAATCAAATTCTTCACAAGGATAATACTTATTTTGAGGATTCCCCCTAGCATTGTGTATTTTAACTACACTACTAGAACTACTTAAATAATGAATCAATCTATTCTCTACATCAAGAGTTAAAGATTTATTAAACTCCGGATGAGCTATTACATATAATTTGGCATCTTTATCTTTAATATTTTTTTGCCATGCATCTCTTTTATTTTCATCATCAAAATGTTGTTGAGTTCTTTGAAAAAAGTCATTAGATTCACCTACGTATACTTCAAACTTATCACTATTCTCCCAGTTATGAATATATACAGTTGGATAATCTCTAATCAATTCTGATTCTTTATCATTTAAATCTAAATAATCACTTAATATTTTTAATCCCTTTTTATTGTCAGGAATCAATTGTATAACAGGATTTGCTACTGTCATATCATTACCTCCTATAGTTTAGTATACTTTGTACTCTTTCCTTTTGCTTTATCAACAGGATATTTCTTAGCTGTCTTCTCCATTTTATCTAAAACTATTTGTTTAGGATCTACACCTAACTTATTAGCCATTTGAATACAATAATTTAGAACATCAGCTAATTCTTCTTTTACTTCTTCCAAATCATAATCATTATCATTCCATTGGAAACATTCTAAAAGTTCTCCTGCTTCAATACATATACTTTTTGCTAAATTAACTGGAGAATGAAATTGATCCCAATCTCTTTCTTCATTAAATTTTTCTATCTTTTCTTGTAATTCTTTCATAACTATACCTCTTTAATACCAGCTACATAGTCACTTACTTTTAATTCTATCTTGTCTTTAAAATCACTATAATTTAAGACAAATACTTCAGGTTTCTTAGTTTTAACTTTAAATACTCTATAGATATAATATAAATTTTTAAACTTGTTCATTGTTCCTATTTCGTTAGCACTAATATAGAAAACACTGTCAGAAGGACCTTCAGTTGTTTTTACCTCAATGTATTTTTCAACTACATTACTATTTTCATCAATATCAAATGATAGAATATCATATCCAATAGTATCATCATCTTTAGATATCCACTTAATCTTTTCTGCGAGATCTCCTCTACCAATACTATTTAATCTATCTTGTTCATAAGCCATGACTAATTGTTCACCAAGTAGTCCGTTCTTAGCGTTTGTTTTAGATTTCTTCATTTGATCTATCTTTTTAATTGTCTTTTTTCTTATACCAGAATACTTATTTTTTTTCTTAGATGTAGGTATATCTACTTGTTCAAGTGTAATAATTTCTGCATCTTTATCATCAGTCTCTTCAAATAATAATTCATCTAATATAGCATTAGCTTGATTAATAACTATAGATGACGGATCCATATTTTGAATCACATTATTTACTATATCCATATATGTTTGATCTACTAAGTTATCACATATATCGTCATATATTTTCTTTAATGTATTTAAATCGTTAATTAACTCTTCTTCGTCTAAACCATCTTTTTCATAATACTTGGAAATAATAGTACCATGTTCATATCCTTTTGATAATTCTTTTTTCCCTCTTAAATCAATTGCATCCTTGTTGAACTCTTCACTATCAATTAAACTCTTAAAATAATTAGCAACTTTATCAACATTCTTATTTTTATCTTTTCCATATAACTCTTCAAATGTTGTTATACCTTGTCCTAGTTCAAGATAAAATCCGGACATATCTTTTCTAAATAAATAACAAATATATATACCATTAGTGGCAGACTTGGTTACTCCCTTATTAAAAATACATACCCAAGGTATTTCACTTCTTTGTCCTACTCCAACAGATGCTTTAATCAAATACTTATTAGAATCAAAATATCTATATAAATATTCAGGTAGTTCTTTTACAAATACCTTATAGTAGTTCTTGTTAGAATCAACATTAGTAGAACTATCTGATAGATATTCATTCATCAATACTTCGATTTTATCTTTCATTATTACATCTCCTTTATATACTTAGCTAATGATATATCTGCTTCAGCTAAATCGTAGTCTAGTAGTCTTTCTTTATCAACAAACTTATACTCTGAATGATCATGTAAATGAAATTCACCAGATATATACTTACATTCATATAATCTTAAATCTATAGTTTTAGATGGATACTCACATATATTATTAGTTAAATATCTTATTGCTTTTATATCCATTTCAAACTCTTCTTTTATTTCCCTTTCAATTGCGTGTTCTTCAGATTCACCAGGTTCAACTTTTCCACCAGGGAATTCCCATTTACCAAGCACATCTTCTGAGCCTGTAGATCTTCTAGCAATCAAATATTTACCTTCTTTTTCTATTAAAGCTGCTACAACTGTAATCATAAGTAATCACCTACACTTATTATAGCAAATATTAATAAAAAAGGATCACTCATTTTCATAATGAGTAACTCCTTCCTTTTTTATTAAAACCTCTCTTGGTTTAGCTCCTTCTTGTGGTCCAACTATACCATTGGCTTCAAATTCATCAATAATTTTTGAAGCTCTATTAAAACCTAATCCAAATTGTCTTTGAAGTTTAGATGCTGATATCGATCCTGCTCTTATAGCATAATCTAACATTTCGTTGTATAAAGGATCATCAGATGCTTTCTTTGACTCACTTGA
This sequence comes from Bacilli bacterium, assembly GCA_024693165.1. Classification (GTDB taxonomy): domain Bacteria; phylum Bacillota_I; class Bacilli_A; order RF39; family UBA660; genus UBA6985. The sequence goes on from JAILLM010000080.1 coordinate 4,779, forward strand.
ACTTGTTTCTTCATGCGGTTCAATATTAATTCTAATTTCATGATAACACGACATTAATTGTGATGATACATATTGTATTAATCTTTCTACTTCCTCATCATACACGTATGATCCTTGAATCCTTACTGGAGTAAGCCAACTCTTTTTAATAAATAACATATCACCGTAACCAAGAAGTTTTTCAGCACCTGGCATATCAAGTATACACTTAGAATCAACAACTGAAGGCACTGCAAAACTTACTCTAGCGGGAATCCTGTTTTTTATATTACCAGTTATAGTATTAGTAGAAGTTCTTTGAGTTGAAAGAATTAAATGAATTCCTGCTTCTTTTCCAATTTTAGTTAACATAACAATATTTTTTTCAACTTCATTTTTATCAACACTCATTTTTTCATACAAATCACTTACTATAATGGCTATATATGGAAGCAAATGTAGCGATGTATCTTCAGGATTCTTTTCAATTTCCATTGCTATCATTTCATTATAACCTGTAATATTCTTAACTTTGTTATCTGCAAATGTTTGATATCTATCTTCCATCTCTTTAACCATAGCTTGCAAAGCAATTGATGCTTGTTTAGGATCAGTTATTACAGGATAGTATAAATGTGGGATTCCATTATATAAACTTAAATCAACCATTGATGTATCCATCAAAACTAATTTAATTTCATCCGATCTCTTATTAACAAGTAGCGAAGATATAATTGAATGAATAAACACTGATTTACCAGTTCCAGTTGATCCAGATACAATTAGATTTGGTAAAGTTGTTAAATCTTCAACTACACTATTTCCATATCTGTCTTTACCAATAACAATTGGTAAATTCATAGACATTAATTCCTTCTTTTTTTCAGATAATATAGATCTAATATGAACAGTTTTTATAGTATTATTAGGTATCTCTATACATATAGTTGTTCTTCCAGGATATGGTTCGATATTCACTTCTGGGACAGCAAGAGTTAAAGCTATTTCCTTTGATATTGAAACGATTTCACTAATCTTTCTTCCTTCTTTTAAAAGTACTTCGAATTGTGTAAAACGAGGACCAACGTTTACATTTGATATTGTTGCCGGCACTCTAAATGCTGATAAAATTTTAGTCAATTGATCTTTTTTTAATTCGATCCATTCACTATTATCCTTTTCTTTTTTAGTTGAATTAAAAACATCGCTAAGCTTTGGAAGTTTATATACATCAGTAAATTTAATATCATGAATAGCTATTGCTTCTTCTAAAGTATCATTACATATATTTGTTGAGTTATCATTTATTTCATCATCTATACTTGAATCAATGATTTCATCAAATTCATCATTTGGATTAATATTATTGTTGACTTCGTTATTATCTTTTTTATAATCATTAACCGTTTTTACTACTGTCTTTTTCAATACATTAAAGAATCCCATATAAACACCTCGTATTTATTATAACAAAAAAACAGTCAATAGACTGTTTTATTTCATTATGTAATAATAATATTCACACATCTTATTAGACTCTTCTTTTCCTACAAATCCACACCCTGAATTACCTTTTCCAGTAACACCACACATGTATTGGTTTACAAATATAAAATAAGTAGAATACAAATTGGGAATTCCTCCGCGTTCTTTTATATGATTATAATCATAATAAGCATACGGTGACTTATTATTGTTATAAGTATAGATTGCCATTTCTTTTATTTGGTTGAATCCACCTATTTTATTACAGTAATCATTCTTTTCATCAATATTAATATATCCGATATGTATTCCTTTACAAGTAGTATTTCCTGTCATCATCAAGTTTTCAACATTAGATGATAAAATACTATTCCCATTAATAGTTAAAGAATAACAATTATAATCTTTATAGATTGTTAATTGATTATCAGAAATATAATTCACTTCTAATGGATATTGTCCACAAGTAAAACCTTTATTACCAAATATGCCACTTATGTTTTTACATGTTTCTCCATGAATAATATCGAAACCATTATTTAAACTATTATCATAAGCAATCTTTAGTTTACTTAATGCGTCCACCTGTTCATCAGTTAAAGTATTAGGATCATTTTTATTAACACTTGTAGTCGAGTCATTATAGCTATTTGTATTTTTTCTTTTATTACTATCTAATGACATTCCATATAAATAAATAATATATATAAATACCAATACTACCAAAGCATAAATTAATTCTTTTTTAGTAATTAATTTATTTTTATTATTA
>JAILLM010000086.1 GCA_024693165.1 Bacilli bacterium
TCTTCTTTTGTATCTATTTCATAAAGATAACCGATGAATCCTAGCACTTCTTTAACTACTCTACTTGATACTTATGATCTAAATTTTATAAATAATAATGAAACATATGAATTAGTTAAATTAAAATCTGAGATAGCGTATAAAAAATTAATCAAATAATAGTATAATAATATTTAGGTGGTTGTATGAAACTAATTAAAACTGAAGAAGTAATAGTTAAAAAATCTAGATTCATCGGTTATCTTTATGAAATAGATACAAAAGAAGAAGCCAAAAAAATCATAGATGAATTACATAAAGAACATAAAAAAGCAAGACATATACCATATGCTTATAAAGTAAATGGAACTGCTTCCAAATCAGATGACAAAGAACCAAGCAATACTGCAGGAATGCCAATATATAATCTTTTGGAAAGAAAAAATATGGATAACTGTTTAGTTGCAGTAGTAAGATACTTTGGTGGCATTAAATTAGGTGCTGGTGGTTTATTTAGAGCATACATGGATGCCGCTAATAAGGTGTGTGATAAAAATGAATAACAATAATTTATATGAAGCAATAAATACATATCAAACTAAAGTAACTAATTTAATACTTGAAGATATAGATTTAGCTATCAAAGAAATCAAGAAAAAAAATATGAATCCTGTTGATGCATATAAGTATTTAAAAAGAATTCTTGATGATGATTATGAAGAATTAACATTTAGTTTTGCTTCTGATAATGAAATACCTTTATCTGAAGAATCGCTAACTAAAATTGATGAACATATTAATCCATATTATATAGAAGCAGCTAAATATGCTAAAAGTAAAGTAAATGAATTAGTAGATAAATTAGAAACTGATGATGTAATAGATTTATATGATGAATTAAAAAAGAGATAGACTTGTCTATCTCTTTCTTCTTGGAACTATAGTTTTAGTTCTTTTTTTAGTATTAATTGTTACTTCTTTAACATCAGATTCGATTATATTATTTAACTCTTCTTCAATGAACTTAATTTCATCTTCAGTAAATCTTGGTTGATCTTCAGGAGTATTTCCTGGATAAAGAGTTACTTCTACATTTAATCCTTTATCTTTAAAGTCTTTTTCCATTTCTTCTTTCATAGCCATTCTTTCTTCTAAAGTAAGATTTGGATTAACTGCCATTTTAAATGTAGAAGGTTTTTCAATAGCTTCACCTTTATTAATTAAAATAGCTGAAATAGCATTAGGATTTTTAGAATAGTATTCTTCTTCCTCTTTAGTCATTTTTTCAAAACAATCTGTAGTATTTAAAGTTAATAAAATATTATCTCTATTAGTTTTATAACTAATTCCACCATATAAAGCTATTGCCATATTTATAAATGGAATATTTCTATATTTCATTAATTGTTCAGATACTGCTGCATTGTTTTCATAAAGACTTTTTAAATTATCTAAGTTAAACTTATAACCATTGTCAGCAACGTCTTTAGTAACTTTTAAAACATTAATAGTATTCATTGCATAACTAACTGGATAAGATAATAAACCTAAAGCAATTAATTCTATCATTTTTTTCTTTCCCCCTTGACGCTGCTTATATTACTACAAAAGATTAATAAAGTCAAAAAAACCTTCAAATAAATGAAGGTTTAAATGTTCTTAACTTTAGAAAGGAAAGTTTTAACACGAGAGTCTTTAGGATGATCAAAAATATCTTCAGAAGTTCCCTCTTCTATAATCTTACCTTCATCCATAAATATTACTCTAGTACAAAATGATTTAATAAAACTCATTTCATGAGAAACAATTAACATAGTCATTCCATCTTTAGCTATCTCTCTCATTAAAGCAGTTACTTCGCCAATCATTTCAGGATCTAATGCTGAAGTTGGTTCATCAAATAGCATGATTTCAGGTTTCATAAGAAGTGCTCTAATAATCGCTATTCTTTGTCTTTGACCACCTGATAATTCTCTTGGATAATTATCTTTTTTATCTTCAAGATCAATCTTCTTAAGAAGTTTGATTGCTTCTTTTTTTGCTTCATCCTTTTTCATTAGTTTTTGTTTAACTGGAGCAAGTGTAATATTATCTAATACTGTCATATTATTAAATAAATTAAATTGTTGGAATACCATACCAATATGTCTTCTTAAATCATTTAAATTATCTTTTTCATCTATTACATTATCATCTAAGATGATTTCACCTGATGTAGGTTTCTCTAGCATATTAATAGATCTTAAGAATGTGGATTTACCACATCCTGAAGGTCCAATAATGCCAATTATTTCTCCATCTTTAATAGTTATATCAATACCTTTAAGAACTTCTTTTTTACCAAAGTTCTTACGTAACTTTTTAATCTCAAGCATTTTTTAACCTCTTTTCCATTAGACTTACTAATTTAGAAAGTGTAAATGTTATTACTAAATAAATAAGTGCAATTAGAATTAATGGGAAGAAATAATCATAAGTTCTAGATGCAATAATGTCAGAAGCTTTAGTTAATTCAATAATACCTATATAAGCACCAATTGAAGTTTCTTTAACTAAAGTAATAAATTCATTACCAAGTGTAGGAAGTATATTCTTTATTGCTTGAGGGAATACAATATATCTCATTACTTGTCCATAATTTAAACTCAATGCATAGCCTGCTTCTAATTGACCTTTGTCAATTGATTTAAGGCCACTTCTTATGATTTCTGCAACATAAGCAGAACTATTAATACCAAAAGCCATAATACCAACTACAAGCATATTAACACTTTGAGATCCAAATATAATATAGTAAATAATCATAAGTTGTAATGTACTTGGAGTTCCTCTAATAATATCTATATATAATTTTGCAAGTCTATTAAGTAATCTTAATTTGCCAGTATTATCATGGAAGTTTCCAATTAATGCTAAGATAGTTCCAAGAATAATACCTACGATAACTGAGCCAAGTGCAATTAATAACGTATTTTTAAAACCTGTAATAATAAATTTGTATCTACCGTCTACAATTACTGAACGATAGAATCTATCCCCTATCTTAGTAAAGATATTAGATGTTTTTTCTTCTTTAACATTTTGCTTATCTTCTTCAGTATTTAAATGTTTAAGTAAGATAGCATCTATCTCACCAGAATCTTTCATCTTTTTTATAACAGCATTCGCAGCATTTAATAACGATGTATTATCAAGCGCTACAACCATTCCATATGAATCACTAATAAGAGGTTCATCTAAGATAACCATAGTATTGTCTATCAAATTTATAGCAGGTAACTCATCCATTACAACTGCATCAACTTTTCCTTGTCTCAAATCTTCAATACAAGCAAGAAATTTATTTTCTCTAACTAACTCAATACTAGGTAATTCATCAGTTATATAACTATCAGCAATTGTACCCAATTGAACAGCTACTTTACCATGAAGAGTATCTTTATTTGTAATATCACTATCAACTTTAGTAATAATTACTTGATTACTTGTGATGTAATTGTCAGTAAATGCTACTTGTAGAGCTCTTTCTTCAGTATAGCTAATTCCAGCAGCTCCAATATCACTCTTACCACTTCTTACTTCACTAATAATTGAATCAAAATGAACGTCTTTAACTTCTAATTCAAGATCTAAGTATTCTGCAATTCTTTTAACAATATCTACATCTACTCCAACTATTTCTCCATTTGAATAATATTCATAAGGATGAAATCCGGCTTCAGTAACCATCGTTAATTTATCTTTAGTTTCAGTTTCGCATCCACTAAGAAGAAATACAGATAACACAATCACTAAAAGTTTAAATATCCTCTTCATACACATCACCTATTTCTTAATAATATATTACCACAATATGAATAATGATTAAATAAACAATAAAAAAAGAAGTTTTAAAAACTTCTTTTATTTTTAAAGTATTAACATTGCAACTGTTAAAACGATTAAGTTAGCAAGTGCTATTACAAATAGTACTTTTCCTACCCATTTTAACCAAGTAGTATATTCTACTTTAGCAAGTGCTAAACCACCCATGATAGCTCCACAAGTTGGAGTAAATAGATTAACAAATCCATTTGCAGCAACCATTTCCATAAGTGTTGTTTCAACACTGTATCCAACCGAATTAGCAAGAGCTCCCATAATTGGAGTACTAATAGTTGCAAGTCCACTACTAGATGGAACTAAGAATGATAAACCTACATGTAAGAAGTAGTTTGCAGGAGCAAATATTCCTTTAGGGATTACTTCTAATACATGAGATGCTTTATAAATAATATAAGTATCTAAGTGTGTTTCAGTCATTAATACTGAAGCTCCTCTTGCAAGTGCAATAATAAGAATTACACCTACCATATCATCTGCACCATCGATAATTAAATCAACGATCTTATTTTCTGGCATTCTATTAACTATAGCAATTACAATAGTCATAATTAAGAACCATAAAGTTGATTCTTGGAAGTACCACTCACCAATTGGAGCACCAACTAACCAAGAAAGACCAATTACTGGAGTATCAACAAAGAATGTAATATCAAAATCTTCCCAAGGAATAAATCCAATAATCATAATTAAGAATGTAAATGCAAATAGAATTAATGTAACTACTTGTTTACCAGTTAATTTAACTTCTTTCTTTTCGAAATCATTATCGCCATAGTATTCTTCCATATTCTTTTGTTCTTGAAGAGTTAAGAATGTAGAACCTTTCTTAGCAATAACCTTCTTTGCATATTTCATTACAAAGAATATTGAAATAATTAATGTAGTAGCCCAAAGAATAGCTCCTAAACTAATAATTACACCTTGATTAACTTTAATACCATCTGGAAGTGCATCAACTGCAGCACCAACAGCAAATGGATTTACTGTAGATCCTAAGCAACCAGATCCAGCACCAAGTAATACGATTGCACTTGATACGATTGTATCCATACCAGCAGCTACCATTGTAGCAGCTAAGATTGCATAGAAACCAACAGTTTCTTCAAGCATACCATATGTACTTCCACAAATTGAGAAGATAAGCATAAGTATTGGAATTAAAACAAGTTCATGTCCTTTTAGTTTTTTAACTAAAGCTTGAATACCTGTTTCAATTGCTTCTGTTTCATTAACAATTTTTAAGAATGCTCCAAGAATAAGTACAAAGATACAAATATCAATTGCATCAACAAATCCTTTAATTGGAGAAAGTAATGTTTGTGATACAGTTGCACCAATTACTCCGCTTCCATCAATAAATTCTTCAGTTAAAGGGTCAATTGAACCTTTTGGAAGTAATTGTGTTATAACTGCTAATGCATAAATTAATATTAATATAATTGTGAATGAAGAAAGTGAGAATGAGAATCTCTTCTTTTTCTTTTCTTCTTTCTTTACTTCTGGTTTATAAATAACTGTACCAGCTTTACCTTCAATTGCTTCTTTTGCTTTATCTAAAGAAGTAATTATAGATTCTTTACCAGTAGCTTTTGTAAATTCGATTGCAGATTCAATCTTAGGTAACATTGAACCTTCACCAAATTCATCATTTCTAATACCCACTCTTGCTTCAGCGATAGACATTCTATCAATTTTCTTTTCATCTATTTTATTGAAGTTTGTAGATACTTGATCAACTGCAGTTAAGATAATTAATTGATCTGCATTTAACTCTCTAGCAAGTAATGCACTTGTTCTATCTTTATCAATAACTGCATCTATTCCTTCTAAACCCTCATTTTTAGTCATTACTACAGGAACACCACCACCACCGCAAGCGATAACGATTGTTCCATCATCTAATAAGTTTCTAATAGTTGAAAGTTCAAGAATCTTTTTAGGTTTTGGAGAAGCAACAACTTTTCTCCAACCTCTGCCAGAATCTTCTTTATATACTCCACCATCTTCTTTTTTAGCATTCATAGCTTCTTCTTTAGTCATGAAGTCTCCGATTGGTTTAGTAGGATTCTTAAATGCTTCATCTTTAGGATCAACTTGAACTTGAGTTACAACTGTAACTACATCTTTTTTCATTTTTCTATTATCAAGTTCATCTTTTAAAGCTTGTTGTAATTGATATCCAATGTAACCTTGAGACATTGCTCCACTTTCAGCAAATGGCATATCATCATCTTGCATTGCATTGTATATCATTCCAACTTGTGGCCCATTACCATGTGTAACAACAACTTGGTTACCACCTTCTACTAGATCAATAATGTTTCTAGCAGTACCGATAAGTAAATCATGTTGTTCTTGAGGAGTTTTTCCTAATGCGTTTCCTCCTAACGCGATTACTATCTTACTCATTTCTTCATTGTCTCCAACATTACAGCCTTAATAGTATGAAGTCTGTTTTCAGCTTCTTCGAATACTCTTGATTGTGGTCCTTCGAATACTTCATCAGTAACTTCCATTTCTTTAAGACCGAATTTTTCTTCTATATCTTTTCCAATTGTAGTTTCATTATTATGGAATGAAGGTAAGCAATGTAAGAAGATGGCACCTTTCTTAGCATTATCCATAACTTTCTTATTAATTTGATATGGTTTTAAAAGTTTAATTCTTTCTTCCCATAATTCCATAGGTTCTCCCATTGATACCCATACATCTGTATATAATGCATCAGCATCTTTAGTACCTTCCATTATATCTTCAGTCATTTCAATAGAAGCACCAGTTTTCTTACAAATTTCTTTACAAGTTTTAACTAATTCTTCATCTGGCCAAAGTTCTTTAGGAGCACAGCATGCAAATCTCATTCCTAACTTAGAACAAACAACCATTAATGAGTTTCCAACGTTATTTCTAGCATCTCCACAGAATACTAATTTACGTCCTTTTAAATCACCAAATTCTTCTTTAATAGTTAATACATCTGCAAGCATTTGAGTTGGATGAAACATATCAGTTAAACCATTCCATACAGGAACATCAGAATATTTAGCTAAAGCTTCAACTGTATCTTGTGAGAAACCTCTATATTCAATTCCATCATACATTCTGCATAATACTCTCGCAGTATCTTCAATAGTTTCTTTCTTACCCATTTGAGAACCAGTTGGACCAATGTAAGTTGCTTGCATTCCTAAATCAACTGCACCAGCTTCAAAAGAACATCTAGTTCTAGTTGAATCCTTTTCAAATAAAAGTACTACTTGTTTTCCTCTTAAATGTCTATGAGATTCACCTTTATGTTTTTGTTTCTTTAATGTAGCAGATACTTTTAAAAGATGTTCAATTTCTTTTGGAGTAAAATCTAGAAGTTTTAGAAAATCTCTTCCTCTTAAATCTACCATTCTACATCCTCCCTTACTAAAGGCATTGACATACATCTAGGGCCTCCACGACCTCTACCTAATTCAGCACCTTCAATTTCAATAACTTTAATCCCTGCTTTTTTAAGCGCTTTATTTGTTTCAGTATTTCTACTATAAACAACTACTGTACCAGGAGCGATACATAACGTATTAGATCCATCATTCCATTGTTCTCTTTCAGCAACAACTCTATCTCCACCGCCACATGGAATTAATTTAACTTCATGTTTTAAGTATTTCTTAAGTATTTGTTGTAATGTTCCTTTAATTTCAACAACTTTTAAATCTTGAGCAGTTGTAGGATCATCACCTTCAGTAATTTCAAATACTTGTAGAGTATCAGTAATACCAGGATGATATGTAAATGTATACTTATCAATTTGAGTAAATACTGTATCTAGATGCATAAAAGCTCTGCTTGATGGAATCTTAAATGCAAGAACTGTATCAATAGGACAATTAGGATCTTTAAAGTAATTAATTGCTAATGCATCAATTGCACCAGGTTCAGTTCTTTGAGAGATACCAATTGCTACCATATGATCATTAATATTTAAGAAATCTCCACCTTCAGTACTCCATTCATATGAATTGCCATAATACTTAGGAGTATCTTTATAATTTGGATGATATCTAAATATAAAGTCAGCATAAATACATTCTCTATTACGTGTTAAAGAATACATATGATTAATATTTACTCCACTACCACAACTTGCAAAATTGTCTCTAGTGAAATAAAGATTTGGAAGTGGTGCACAAATAAACTTATCTGGAGGACAAGTCTTATCATAAAGTGTTGGATCAACCTTTAATTTAGATTTAGGCAAATCATCAACTCTTACACCAGCCATAGTCTTTAAAACTAATTTTTTAGTATCTTTAATAGCATCTAAGTAATTATATGCTAAATTATAGAATTTAATAGTATTAACTCCCGCTTCTTTTAGGAATCTATCTATAAATTCGTGTCTTACTTCAGGACCAGCTACGTCCAAAGTTTCTGCCATTAAGTCTTCAAGATAAACGACTTCGACACCATTTTTCTTTAGCGCCTTGGCAAATTCATCATGTTCTTTTTTTGCATTTGGTAAAAATGGAATATCATCAAAAAGTAACTCTTGTAGAGTATCTGGAGTTAAATTTAATAATTCATCACCAGGTCTATGAAGTAATACTTTTTTTAATTTTCCAATTTCACTTGTTACATGAATATTGCTCATTCCACATTTCTCCTATTCTACAATTAAAATTATAGTTTATCTGATATTTAATGTAAATATAGGTAAAGTTATTTTATTTATAAAAAATTTATGTTATAAAATATGTAGAGGAAGCATTACCTACGTAATGCTATCTCTGGTTTGAAAATAGCATCAGTATTTTAACTGATGCTTTTTATATTAACCAAAATCCCCCTGAAAATTTTGTTAGTCTTTAACCTTAGTTAAAGATTATTAATAAAATAATTATTACAATTAAAAGTAAGATTAGGGTATCTTCCTTATTAATCACAATAATCACCCCACTTTTTTTAAAGTAAATGAGATAACATCAGGATAACACTATCCTCTACTATTATATATACAC
>JAILLM010000087.1 GCA_024693165.1 Bacilli bacterium
TATAGATTCTGGATCAATAGCCCAGGTTTGAGAATTACCTAAGTTCCAGCTCATCCCAAAACCATATTCCGGAATTGTTATATCATATACATCAGATTTATTTTTACCTTCACTAATCCAATTCCAACAGTATCCAGCAACTATTCTAGATTTATTATTTATTTTATTTTTTTCTTCAATCGTCTTTCTTAGTTCATTTGGATCATCAAATATTTTAAAGTCATAATCAAATCCATCTATATCAAAATTAGCAGTTTCTTTTATTTCTAATAAATTATTTAACCATGCTATATATCCATCAGATCCATTACATCTAAATTGACTATCTAATTCATATGTGTATATACCAGCTCCTAATTCACTAGCATACTTCTTAATCATATCTTCACTACCAATATCTTTAAGAGTTACTTTTTGATTTTCATCTATAAAAAATATTGAGAATTTAGAAGCATTAATGATTTCCTTAATTTGATTTTCACCCTTATTTTGAAACATACCAGATTTAGCATTTAATCTATGTGCTTCATCTACTACCAATACATCTAACTTATTACTATCTTCATCTACAAAATTTCCTGATCCTTGGAATAAATGATTAATATAAGTTTGAGTATAATTACCTCTTAGTTTAGCTGAGAATACACTTCTTGGAGCAGCGTTTTTAGTTACATAGAAACAAGTCATACTTCTTCTATTAAACTCTACTAATAAATTAATAGCTAATACAGATTTACCTGTTCCTGGTCCACCTCTAACAATCATTACATTCTTTTTATTATTAGCTACTGTATCAATAGCATTACTTAAAGCATATTCATATATAATCTTTTGTTCATCAATCATATAGAACTCTTTATTACCTTCTAACATATTAGATAAAGAGTCTTGTAACATTTTAGATGGTCTGATTCTTCCATGATCTATTTCATAAAGAATACTTCCATCATCACCATCTTCAATATATCTTTTGATAAAGTCTCTTAATTTTATTACATCATTATGTCCAAATAATGGAGCTTTAGAAGTATACTCTTTATAATTATCTGATAATAATGTATCATCATTTTCAAAATAGTAATTATGTAAGTATGCACATGGTACTACATTAATTTCTTTTAATTGAACTGACTCATTATAATCTTTAATAAGATTAGCATAAGTCATAGCTTGATATGATGGATGGTTAACATCTCTTAATCCTCCACCAGTATAAGTATTAACTTTATAAATACCATCAAGATTAGCTACTTCAGTAGCTTTATCCCATTGCTTTAATTCAACAATAACAACATTGGATTTGTTTTTATTAAATCCTGACATCATAAAGTCTATTCTACAACCTGTTGGTGGAATATTATATTCAATAGCTATACCAGTATTATCTGGTATTTCATTATCACTTAATACACCTCTCATATATTGCATAGAATTTTTCCATGAATTAAATTCTGGTGCACTAGGTCTTCTTTTAATTTTTTCTATATATTTATTTCTTATTTTATCAGCAATTATTCCTAAATCTACATCATTAATAAATCCTGATTTAATTCCTTCGTATACTAACATGTTTACCTCTACTCACTTACTAATTCTTTTCTTACCTTGTTAATTTCATTAATTTCCTTTTGCCTAATTAAATGTATCATCAATTTAAAACATTTGTCATACCATGATACTAATTCTTCTTTTGAAAAAGACTTAAATGGTTCTTCTTCTAATGGATGATTTATTCCCATTTTATTAACTATTGTTTGTATTGAATTATAAGTTTCAGCATTAATTGATTTAAAAGTTCTTTTATCTTCTTCTATAAATTTATCCAAATTTTTTAATATTTCCATTTTCGATTTCATATTGTTATTACGTATATCATTATATTCTAATAGCAAATCAACACAGTTGTCCGGAACTATATCAATAATCGAATCAACATCTGAATCACGCTTAGTAATAATTTTCTTTTTGTTTTTAGTAACAATAGTATAGTTCATTTTTTCAACTAATTTTGGAATATAATTGTCCATATAACTTATAACTCGAGTACTAAAAATATCGCCATGACGGTCAAAGTCTAATATTTCAATAGCAATTGGCCATAGATTTATTAACGCTTCAATCAAATATAAAAAAGATTCCTCATCACATTCTTCATCAAAGTCGATTCCAATTTTATCTAAAAAATCAGTAAAATCAACGAATAATCCTTTGTCTTTCCATAAAGGAAAAACTTCTCTATTTAAAAGACCATATAAAGTATAATAATTACTTTTAAAAAAAAATGCCGATGAATCAGTTAAAATGTTATGAAGATTATCTAGTTCTTTATTAATATCAACTCTTATTTCTAAATCAAAAATACTCTTTCTCATAATTATACCTCTTACAACTTATTATATTTTGTACTCTTTCCTTTCGCTTTTTCAATAGGATATTTCTTGGCTGTTTTTTCCATTTTATCTAATACTATTTGTTTAGGATCTACTCCTAACTTATTAGCCATTTGAATACAGTAATTTAGAACATCAGCTAATTCTTCTTTAACTTCTTCTAAGTCATAATCATTATCACTCCATTGAAAACATTCCAATAGTTCTCCTGCTTCAATGCATATACTCTTAGCAAGATTAACAGGAGAATGGAATTGATCCCAGTCTCTTTCCTCATTAAATATTTCTATTTTTTCTTGTAATTCACGCATGATTATCACCTGAGTATAGTATAACATAAAAACGGCTATAATAGCCGTTTTATAGTAATAAATATTATATTTCCTCTATACCTAAATTTTTTAAATATTCATAAGTTCCATTATAAAATTCTGGTAAACGAGTTTTATCTTCTGGATAACCAGTTACAGTTTTATTACTGTTGCCATATGGAATACATATAACCATTCCTGAACGAGCCCTAGTCAATAGAACTCTATATGCATTTAACATGTATTTTATTTTTTCTTGATTGCTCTCTGTTTCACCTTTTTGTTTATTCCATTTCGAATTTTTAGAATTAAAACTATAATATTCCCATTTACCATTTTCATATCTCATATCAGCATCCCATAAGACACAGGTATAATCTAATTCTAAACCTTGTACTTGTATCTCTGTTGCTGCATCTTCTAAATAATTAGATGAATTAACACTTTGTTTATCATCTAAAAACCAATGAATAGCATTTTCATCACCACTTTGTAATACATGGACACCTAATGGTTTAAATCTAGCAGATTCCTTAGTTATAAGTACTCCTGTTCTTTCAGTACCTCTTACTTTTTTATGTAACCATTCTCTAGCTTTATCCATATCTCTGGTTAAATATATAGGATATTTATCTTTAATTTCATTATATGTATTACTTGCGTTATTATCAAAATTCAATAATTCATTAACAAATTTGGATAATTTTTCTGCTCTAAAAGATCTAAGAGATACACCAAGATGTAAGCATTCTGAATAAGTAACGTTATGATTATCTTTAAGAATATCATTAACATTTCCTTCAGCGTATTCCTTATCGCTTAATTTAGGTGAAATGAAAATATTCCAATGTTGATAATTATCATTTAAAGCCTCAAGCCATTCAGTAATTCCAGCTTCACCTGTATTTATTTCTTGACCTCCACCAACAAGACAAACAATCGTAGCCCAATCTTCTCTTTGATCTAATGACCAAATAAGAAATGCAGCCTCAGACATTGGAAAATTTGGAACTTTTAATTTATTACCATATGTTCCACCTCTTTTTAAATAATCCGCAAGTCTTTTATGTGTCCAAGAACGTTGTGCCTCATCAAATATAGCGATATGTTCTACTTCTGCGTATCCACTATCATCAGCTTTTACTGCTTTAGTAGGATCAATTTCTAATACTCCATTTTCAACAGGATTTTTTATTTTATTAAGCATAGTATCTCTGTATCTATGAATCATTTGAATTGACTTAGAAACTTCACGTCGTGAATCAGTTAATTTTTTGTTTTGTCCAGATTCCTTGCATTTTTTGTAATTATCTATAGCTAACGCTTCTTTTAAAACTGCAACTAATGGTCCGTTACCTGATAAATAAACCGCATTTTCATCATCTACAGGTTCACCATTATCCTTATAAGTTTGTTTAATTGCTACTTCTAATCCAACTAATGTTTTACCAGCACCTGGAACACCAGTAACAAAACAAATGCTTTTCTTTTTATTTTCTTTACTATATTTTATTACATCTAAAATGTAACTAATTGTTTTATCTGTAGAAACCTTGTCAGCCTCATGCCTAGTAATGTTTTCAACTGAATGATTATTGTATAAAGCCCTCGCAGCTTCAATAATAGTTGGAGTTGGTGCATATGGACTGTTAACCCAATTATCTTCTATTTCAAATTCATTAGGATATTTAATTAAAACACTGTTAATAATATCTGATAGACTGTTTTCTCCGCAAATAATAGGATTAATAATTCTATCATCGTATGCAGATATTCGAATATCTGTTGTTCTAGATTTATAATTAGTTAGAACTAGTATAGGAACTATTATTTTTTCTTGACTAAATTTATGAAAATTTCTTAAATCTAGTGCATAATCTAAAACTTGATCAACATTTTCTTCAAGTACAACAGTTTCTCCAACCTTAAATTCAAGACA
Organism: Bacilli bacterium; assembly: GCA_024693165.1. GTDB lineage: Bacteria > Bacillota_I > Bacilli_A > RF39 > UBA660 > UBA6985. The sequence goes on from JAILLM010000087.1 coordinate 4,641, forward strand.
AAATATAATACCTTTTATTAATAGAACAACATCGATTCTTTTTCCCAGACGAGGAATATCATATTCAAAAACAATTTGTCCATTATAATTATTAACTAGATTCAATGTATTTTTCATTATTGCGATTTCAGATTCCCATGACTCTCTAGTTGTAGTCATCAAATTACCATGAGAATTATTAACCATAGATCCCATTATGAAATCAACGTCTTTATTTAAGAATTCATTAATATTGTCATTATATAAAAAACGCATATTGTTCATACTACATATTCTCCTTTACAAATTCTGCTAGTGGAATATCTGCAGGGCATAAATCATATTTTAAAATATCATTTAAATTGACCCAAGCATATTCTGAATGATCATGAAGATTGAATTCTCCTGAAACATATTCACATTTATATAATTTTAAATCTACAATTTTTTTAGGATACTCACAAACATTATTTACTACAAAATTTTCAGCTTTTATCGTAAGTTCAAATTCTTCATCTATTTCCCTTTCGATAGCATGCATTTCAGATTCATTTTCTTTTACTTTTCCGCCAGGAAATTCCCACTTACCTAAAACGTTAGGATCTCCAGTTGATCTTTTTGCTAGTAAGCATGTATTATTATCTTTCATTATTAAAGCTGCAACAACATTTATCATAAAACATCACCTAATAACAGTATATCAGTTATTTGTTTTTTCTAACAGATCTAAATTATAATACTATAATTAATTATAAGGTACGGAAATAGTACGTAAAAAGGACAGATTAGGTACGGAAAAGGATACCCAAAAGGAATGGTAAAAAGTACGGAAAAGGACAATTGAAAGGACACCCACCATCGTGTTAAAATGATATCATATGAAATTAAACTAAAAAGTTTCATAAAATACATAAAACTACAATTTTCGACAAAAAAGTACAAATCCTTATAAAATAAGGCTATAAGTTACAAAAAAGAACGAAAAAAACACAAAAAAAGAACGAAAAAAACAAGAAAAAAACAGGAAAAAAACCAGATAAATGCTCTTTCGTTTTAAAAATCAAGATGGTAAAATAAGTATAATAAGAAAAAATACCGAAGAAGATGAATTCACATCTTCCTTTTTATTGTCCCAAAGATTTGGAGGTATAGAAAATGAAAGAAATAATAAATCCCATATAGTTAACACTATATAATAACGAAATTACAATACATACGATTAATTGCAGAACACAATTAATCCCCAATTTTGCAAGTGCAAAATAAGTTTGATATCACGAGAAAGTCTTATTTATAAGGCTTTTTTTTGTTGTGGTGATATCAATCTCTTATGCTCTTACATAATTAGTTATTAAAAATAGCTAATTAGTGTGATAGATAATCCCATATGTGGGATATAGAAAGGAGGTGATTTTATGAATAAAAGAAGAACTCATGTATCAATTGCTTTTGATATTGATGATCAAATTCAAGAATATTCTAATTTAAAGAAAATTAGTTACTCTGAAGCAGTTAGTCAATTAGTATCATTAGGCTTAAATAATATGAATCTAGTTAAAGAAGTTGATAGGACTAATTCTCTTCTAGATAGAATTTATTCTAAGACTTGCTACATTGTTGCCTTACTTGAACAAATCTATTCAGATTTTGAATGGGACAAGATAACTAATCCTAAAGAAAGCAAAGCTTTAAATAAATTCAAATCTAAATTAAGCAAATACAAATTAGATGATTAAGGAAGTGATAAAATGCATAGATATCTAATTAGATTAAGAAAAGAAGTATTTGATTTATTAAAAGTAGAAGCTAAAGCAAGAGGAATAAGTATTAATGATTTTATGACTTATTGTATTGAAGTTGCTTTAGCTGAATACATGAATGAATCAGCTGAAGCTTTTAAGGATTCAGTAAAAGATAAAGCTATTCAAACAGAAAGGAAAAGATTACAAAGTGAGCAAGAGCCATGGAAAAATGTATTATGACCTTTTGAATGATAATTTGAGTAAGAGCACAATCGTGCTCTTTACTCTCCTATTATCTAATTCAAATCAGAAAGGATATGCATTTGGATCAAATAAGTATTATGCCGAAAAACTAAAATGTACTACAAGAACCATATCTACTCTATTAAGAACTTTAGTTAATAAGAATTACATAATAATAGAACATCCTAGAAGTTTTAAAAGGAAGATATATATTAGAAATAAATTTCCTACTTGATAGAAAATATATTCTATCTTGATAGAACATTTTATCTAACATAATAAATAAAGATAATATATAAATATAATAGTTATACAAAGGCCTTAGTAAAAGGTAAAGGAGGTTTCGGTATGAAAGATTTAGTAGACTATATAAAATATCATGGATATATTACAAGTATTAGAGATAATGTAGATAAAGACTATATCTGGTTTGATATATGTCAAAAAGAAACATATAAAGATCAGAATAACATGGATAGGACTAACCTATCCTTTTTTAGTGCAAGAATGTATAAAGAATATATATACAAGATTGAATTAAAAATTGGTAAAGACATTTATGTAGAAGGAATCCCAAAGGGATACATAGACAAAAATGGTCATAGACAAAACTATATTCATATTATAAGAATAAATGATTTAGAAGTTAATAAAGAACCACCACTCTATGGTGATGGTTATTGGAATAGTAAAAAGATAGAATCTTCTAAAGCATCACCAGAAGAACAAGCTGAAATGCAAAGAATGATAGATGAAATAACAGGAGGTAAATAATATGAGTGCGGAAGAAACATTAAGGTTGATATCTAAACAATGGTGTTCTATATCAGATCTAATGAAGTTATTAGGCTGTGGTAGAAATAAAGCACTTGAAGTTAAAAAAGATATTAAAGATAAATTAATAAAAAATGGATATTATATTCCAGGGAATAACTTACCTATGCAAGCTGTTGTAGATATATTAAAAATAGATATAGATAAACTTGAAAGAATAATTAATTTATCTAAATAAATGATA
>JAILLM010000109.1 GCA_024693165.1 Bacilli bacterium
ATTTGATGTAAATTTATATAAAGTTATTTTTATATATCATCCAAGTCCTATATCTCCAATGAGCTACAAAGGTAATATAGATATATTTAAAAATATTAAAATATAGGAGCGATAGAATGAAACAATATAATGTAATAGTAATTTTTAAATATATCTATATTTCCTTTATAGCTCATTTGAGATATTGGACTTGGATGATATATAGGAATAACTTTATATCCATTTACATCAAATTCTTTTCCTACAACTTCACAAATTTTTTTATATTTTATACCTAAAATAGATTTAGTTGCTGAATCCCCTAATGATAAAACTATTTTAGGTTTAATAGCATCCAATTGTTTTAATAAGTATTTTTTGCAATTAGCACTACATTTACTTAAATATTTTCTATCTTTTGGGTAACACTTTATTGCTTCCAAAAAATATGTGTCTTCAATTTTTAAATTTATTTCATCTAAAAGTTTTTGAAGAATTACACCTGACGGTAACAACTTGTGATTTACATCATACCATGCAATTCCACTTTTTCTCCATCCATTATTTGCTGGTGCTTCTCCAAGTATCACAATATCACTATATTTACCAATTGATACTGTTTTACTATTCGGAAATTTTTCCACCATATCAGAGCATAAATTACATTTATATATTTCTTCATCAATTTCTTTTAAATGTTCCATAAATTCGGTTCCTATCTACTATTAGTATAACATATAAAAGACTAGATTTATTATCTAGTCTATCTTGCTTTTTATATTTTCACGCTTATGCGTTCTAATTTTTTTTCGCTTTAATTGCAGCTTGTATGGGTGCAATTAAAGGAAGTAAAATATATAAAATTAAGATTATAAAGACTTATGAATAATTTTTTTAACATGCTTTTTAGAGCAACAAAGCCTATCAGCAATTTTCTCTTCTTCTAAACAAAAATTATTAGTTTTAATATATCTTTTAATTCTTTCATCTAATAACTCCGTTTTTCTTTGACTTTCTAAAAATAATTTATCTATAGATGGCGAATTATAATACTGAAACATTTCTTTAAATATATCAATTTGTTTTTCATTTAATTCAGCTATTTCATTAGTTAAATAACTATATAACAATTCAAGTGATTCTTCTATTGAAATATCATAAAATTTTGATATAAGAGTAATAATAGAGCCACTATATCCACATCCATAACATCCCCAAAACTTTTTTTCATCTACAATACGAAATGGTAGATCATCAGCACGATGAAACGCACAATCACAATAATAATTATTGTTAATTCTTGCTTTAATTTTTTTCTTTAAATTATTACTTTCACAAATACTATAATATATTCTTAAAATAGATAAATTTGAATTCATAATTTCATGGTAGTATTTGAAATATTTATCAGGATCTTCAGAAAATTTAATATCTAAAAGCTCATCTTCTTCAATTTCACAAATATTCATAAGTCCTCCTTTGTAGTTTTATTATTATAACACTCTTTTATTTTTTTAAAAAAAATATTGATGACAAATAAAAAAGATTAAGTTTTCACTTAATCTTTGATAATTATTTATTTTTATATTCATCTCTTAACTTCATCCATATTTTACCAAGATGATTTTCACCACCTCTATTTATTCCCCATCCCCAATAACTATCTTTAGGAGAATCTTCAACGATAGCATAATCTTTTGTTTCTAATAGTTTTTTTAAAACATATGGATTTTGTTCTATTTTACATCTTAATATTTTTTCCATCAATTCTAATATTTCATTAGAGTTTAATTTTATTTTATCTTCATATTTAAATCTTATTTTTTGAGCTTCATGAGCTGAATGACTATTTTTAATTTCTTCTGCTATTTCTGGATAATCATTTATAAATAAATTTGCTTGAAATGCTTCTTCTGCAGATGAATATAAATATCCATTATATTCTACCTTAAATGATGAAAAATTATCTAAAGGATAAAACTCTCTAGGATAAAATCCTATTACTTCATTAAACTTTTGTGACATCCAAGTATCACGATACTGATCTAACTTAATCATATATTTACCTTCTTTCTAAAATAAATATATAACTAGATGAGGAACTATTTATGTCACATCAAAATTTTTCTTCTAATTCTTTAATTAAAGTAATTCTATCTAGATAAAAATGTCTTATTTCTTGTTTGTTTTCACAATAAGCTGCTACTCCCCATTCATTATCTAATATCATTAAATTATATGGTCTAATTACTCTTTTTGTCATTTTATCATGTTCCTTAGAATAATACTCTATATAACACTTATTATGATTATTAATACATTTACTTAATAAATTGTAATACTCTCTATTATCTAATTTAATATTTTCAGATTTAATAAACTTTTCTGGTATCTTAACATCCTGATTTAATACATATCCTCCATATGGCCCATATATAGTTTCAATATAAATACCAGCATATTCTAATTCATCTTTATATTGTCTTATCATTCTTGGAGATACTTCTAACTTTTCAGATAATTCCTTAATGCTATACTTTCTTTTATTTTGAAGTAGCTGAAGCATCATAAGGGCATTAGATAATTTTGACATAATTACCACCTAATTAAATTATACCATAAAAAAGTAGGAGTAATCTCCTACCTAGTTATTATATTTTATAAATTAAATCTATCATCATTATTAATTAATTTTACTATGTGTTCAATAGATATATTTGATGTATCTATTATATATTTAGAATCATAATTATATTCTTTAAATTCATTTAAAAGTTCAATACATCTTTCTTTCATTTGACAGTCTTCAGGTCTTTCACTATCTCTTTTTAAAAGTTTTTCTTCATCTACTAGAAGTACTATAAATTCTTTTCCTATATCTTTAAAATTATCTTTAATTAATTCTAAATCATCTGGTTCGATAATGTAATTAAATATTACATCATACCCTTCAGATAAATATATATTTATTGTACTAAAAACCACTTTCCAGAATACATCTAAATGATTAACTTCTTTCCAAGGACTTACATAACCACCAACTACATGATGATATATTTCATCTCCTTCAATAAGTACTGATTTAGATTTTGATTCTGCTAGCGATTTAGAGATAGTACTTTTACCTACTCCTGCAGGTCCAGTTATTAAATATAACTTACTCATCTTATTCACGTCCTTACTATTTTTTATTAATATATGATAGTGATATACAGCATCTAATTTTTCATTTTTTTCAAAGTATTCAATCTTTTGATGTATATCAATTATTTTAAAATCCTTAAATAATTCTTTAACTAAATTATAATTCGCATAGAAGTGAGGGACTTCATATTCAGGTCCTTCTTCCATTCTAAGTTTTGTATTTTCATCTACATTAGGTCATGACATTTTTTCTTCACTCCATGAATCTTTAGACCCAAGTGTTAGATAACATTCAGCATCTTTTTCTTTAACTGGTATAGATTTCATACAAGGTTATTTTATTGAATTACCATTTCTAATACTAGTTAACTCTACTACTTCATCTTTATGATTTAAGTAGTCCTCTTTACTAGTAATTACTACTAAATCTTTAATTGGACTTAATCCTGGAAAGAATTTAAAAATATTAACCACCCAGATAGATTATATCACAAATAAAGACTAGATTACTCTAGTCTTATATCGTTATAAGTATTATTTTTTTCTTTGTTTAACTAACTCATCTCTTTTAGAAACATAATAGTCATAATCACCATAATAAGTTTGAATTTGTTTATTATTAAAACAAATAATTTTATCAGCAAATTTATTTATAAAATATCTGTCATGACTAATAAATAATACAGTACCCGAAAAATCATCTAATGCTTTTTCAAAAACTTCTTTAGTATCAATATCAATATGATTTGTTGGTTCATCTAATATTAAAGCATTTACACTATTTTGTAGTAATTCAGCTAACTTAATTTTCATTCTTTCTCCACCTGAAAGATTACCAACTTTCTTTTTTATATCATCATTATAAAATTGAAAACCAACTAATATTTGTCTAATTCTTTGCTCAGGTAAACCAGTTACACATCTAAAATACTCTAACAAAGTTTTTTTGTCATCTGGAAATTGAACCATTTGAGGAATATATCCTATTTTTACACTAGGACCTATTTCAATATCACCAATATATTCTAAAGAATTTTCTCCTAATATAGATTTAATTACTGTTGATTTACCACATCCGTTTGGACCTAACAAAGCGATATGTTCACCTGCAGTAACATCAAAACTAATATCATCTATTAAAATATCACCATTTGGTAAAAGAACACTAAAATCATTAACAGTAATTATCCTTTTACCAGATTTAGATACTTCTTGAAATTCCATATTAGTCTTTTTTCTTTTTACTGGTCTAACAATAGCATTATCTCTAATTTTATCAATTCTTGTTTGTAAAGCATGAGCCCTTGCAGTTAAAGTAGAGCTATTAGTTTGCATTCCTCTTTCTGCAAACCATTTCATCTCAGTTTCTAACTTTTTAATTAATTGTTGTTGATCTTTATAATTTGCTAATTGTTTTTCAAAGTTTCTTTCTTTTTCTTCTAAAAATCCACTATAATTTGTATTATAAACTTCTCCTTCTTTAGTTTCTAAATCTAATAATTTATTACACATTTTATCTAAAAAATATCTATCATGAGAAACAATAACAGAAGCACCTTTAAAATTATTAATATAATTTTCTAACCATTCTATTCTTTCAATATCTAAATGATTAGTAGGTTCATCAAGTAATAATAAATCAGGCTTAGTAATTAAAATCTTAGCAAGTTGAACTAAAGTTTTTTCCCCACCGCTTAAATCATTATAAACTTGATTTAAAATTTTAGTATCTAGTTTTAAACCATTTAATACAGTATTAATTTCAGCATCCATTTCATAACCACCTAATTGAGAAAATTTTTCAATTAGATTACAATATTTATTAACAATATTAGTATCACTTGGATTCTTTTCCATTTCATCTTCTAATACTTTAAGATATTTAGAAATATCATACAAATCACCAAAGGATTCCTTTAATATTTCAGAAACTACTCTAGGATCTGATTTACTTGCACCTGTTTGATCTAAATATGAGACTTTAGCTCCTTTTTTTATACTAACTTGTCCGTTAGTAGCTTTTTCAATTCCTGCTATAATTTTTAATAATGTAGATTTCCCACAACCGTTTGGACCAACTATTGAAATTCTTTCACCCTCATTTAAAGTAAAACAAATACCATCAAATAGAGTGCCAAATCCATAATTTGCACTCAAATCATTAACACTTAATATTTGCATTTTTTCACCTCACAATTATACTTTTCATTTCAAAATTTTATTGATTATTTTAACATTTAAAATAATTACTTGTCAACGTACGTATTAACTAGTTCAATGACCTTTTTATGTTTTTTACTTCTTTTAGAATAGCCTTCATAAATATTGCTAATTATCATTTTAGTCTTATATAAACTATCATTAAAATCTTTTACATTAAAAAAATACCATTTTTCATTAACAACTAATTCATTATCATTTATAAAAAAATTTCTTTCTACATTAATACCATCTTTATCTCTGATAGTTTTGTCATACTCACATACATTAGCATTCAATTCTTTACAAAAGCCACTACATTTCAATTCTAAAGAAGTAGACTTACATGAACTAAAAGATTCGTCATAATCAATTAAACAAATACCATTATCATTTAATATACTTTTTATTTTGTTTAGAATTTTAAAATATAATTTGTTATCAAAAGCTTGAATAGTTGAATACGGAAAAACAATTAAATCATATTTTTTTAAAGTGTTATAATCTAAAAAATCACTAGATATAATATTTACTTTTTCACTTTTCTCACTTAGTTTTATTAACCTTCCTGTAGAAATATCTAAAGCATCAACAATAGAGTATTTAGCCATTGGAATAGCAACTCTACCAGTACCGGCACCAACAACTAAAGTATTATTTATATTCTTATTTTTAATATAATTAATATAGAAATTAATATCTTTATTTTGATGACCCAAAATATTAGAATTATGCCAATCATATAAAATTGCTTCTACATATTCATTAAT
>JAILLM010000143.1 GCA_024693165.1 Bacilli bacterium
TAAGTCACCTATTTTTGTTCAAGAACATTAACATCAAATGTAGCTACAACTGAATTACCTAAATCAACGTTTGCTTTAAAAATACCAACAAAATCAATATCAGAAGGAAGACTAATTTTCTTCTTATCGATTTGAATACCAGTTTGTGCTTCAAACTCTTCAGAAATTTGTTTATTTGTAATATGTCCAAATGTCTTACCATCTGCACCAACTTTAATATAAACATTTATAGACTTATTATCGATTTCGCCTTTTATTTTATTTAATAACTTAATATGATTTTCAAGTTCTTTTTGTTCTTGAGCTTTCTTTTCTTTTAACACTTTAATATTACTATCAGTAGCTTCTAGGGCTAAATCATGTGATAATAGATAATTAGCGTATCCATTAGCCACATTAATTATTTCATCCTTTTTACCTCTACCTTTAACATCTTCTAATAATATAACTTTCATTTTTTCTACCTCCGAAACATCTTCGTTTTCTCTTCCAAGAATTTCTTTTAATTCATTATAAACTTCATTTATAGATTTATCAGTGATTTGAGTAGCAGCACTATTTAAATGACCTCCACCACCCATTTGCTCCATAATAAGTTGAACATTATATGTATCTATACTTCTAGCAGATACACCAACCATACCATTTTCAAGTAAACCAATTGTAAATGACGCTCTAATATTATCGATAGTAAGCAATCTATCACTAATCTTGGCTAAAATACTTCTATCATGAATAGGTTCATCAAAATCTGTACATACAATTGCAAAATCATTTAAGAATCTTTCAGCTTTAAGTTCAGCTTCGGCAATATTAATTTCTGTATTTAAGTCTTCTCTTAATAATTTTCTTACGTAAATCATATCAGCACCATGAGTACGTAAAATAGCTGCAGCTTCAAAAGTACGAGTACTAGTTCTAAAAGTAAAGTTATTTGTGTCAATAACCATACCAGAAAGTAAAACTGAAGCTTCAGTTGGAGTTAACTTAATATTTTTATTATAGAAAGAAAACATTTCACTTACTAGTTCAACAGCGCTTGAAGCACTTGTAGCAATATAAGAGAATATTGTATTTTCATAACCAACTTCTCCACTTCTATGGTGATCAATTACACAAACTCTATTTATTTTTTCATATAATTCTTTAAAGCACATTATATTAGGAGATTGTGTGTCACATATAATAAGAAGTGCATTTGATTTAAAATCTACATCATCAAGTGAGATCAAATCAGCATATACATCTTTCTCTTCATTTTTAATAGTATCAATAATTCTTCTAGTAACAGGATCTACTTCATTAATATTAATTACAATCTTTGTATCTTTATTACTAGATTTTGACATCTTATAAACACCAAGCATAGAACCAATACAGTCAGCATCAGGCATAATATGACCAGTAATATAGACAACAGATGATTTTTCAATTTCTTCTTTTAAAGATAAAGCATTAATACGTGCTTGAACTAAAGAGTTCTTTTCTAGCGCATTAGATTTACCTCCAAAATATTGAATAGCTTCATTTTGAATATTAATAACAGCTTGGTCTCCACCACGACGTTCAGCCAAATCAACTGCGTTTTGCGCTAATGTAGCAAGTTCATCACTTGAAATATCGTGACAAGCAATACCAATAGATACACTTGTTCTTAAATGGTTTTTAATACCAACATCACGAACTTTATTTAATACATCAAAGTTATTTAATACCATCTTATGTAATGATGATTTATCACATACAAGAAAAATTTTATCATCATCAACGCTTCTTAAATAAGCATCATAAGTAGCTAAATAATCTGAAATTTCTCCCAAGAATTCACCACGAATACGAGAAGCTTCTTGAACACCATAATCTTGTAAAGATTCTTCTAAGTTATCAATATTTATAATACCAATAGCTTGGATTCTATCATCATATCTTTTTGCAAGTTCTTCACGTTCAGTAACATCAAACATATAAATAAGATTATTATTAGGGTCGTGCTTAATATCATAATACTTATTATCATAGAATAATTTGAATTTTTCTTCACCATTTTTTATGTGTAAAAATAATTGTTCATCAATTTCCTCAATAGATGAATCTATAAATCTTGATTTAAAAATAGATTTAGAGTTATCATTACCCCATTTAACTTGAAATAAATCATCATATACAATAATGGCAATAGGAAGTTCATTAAAAGCCTCATCACCAGCTTGATTTACGTGATATGAAATATTATTCCAAACTTCAAGTCTATCTTGTAGCATTTTAATTTTATTAGATGAGCTTCTATAGAAAAACATAATAAAAAATGCAATAGATAACGCAAACGGAATAAAACTCAAATATAAAAACACATTATTATTATGAACATAATATAAAATTACAAAAATAATGGTTAAAATAAGACCAATTATACCGGCTAAAAGTTTTTTCACTTTACCACCTCTATT
>JAILLM010000156.1 GCA_024693165.1 Bacilli bacterium
TAATAATATAATTTTTAATGAATCAAAAAAAGAATTTCATAATATATGTGGACTTGTTGAAGATAAAGAACTTGATGATCAGCAAATTGATGCTATTGTTAGAAAAAATAGAAATCAATTAATTATAGCCGGTGCAGGTTCTGGTAAAACTACTACAATTGTAGGAAAAGTAAAATATTTATTATTAACTGGGCAATGCAAACCAGAAGACATTCTCCTACTCTCTTTCACAAATGCTTCAGCATCAGAAATGAAAGAAAGAGTAAAATATGAAACAAATATCGACTTAGATGTAATGACTTTTCATAAACTTGGACTAGAGATTATTAAGAAAAGTTATGAGAAAAACTATAAAATATTTGATAAAGATTTATATCAAGTAATAAAAAAAATAATTAATAATTACATTGAAGATAATACTTATTTAAACAAATTAATTTATTTCATGAGTACAGCGAGATTTAATGCTAAAGATGAATTTGATTTTAGTAATGAAAAAGAATATGAAGAATATCTTAGTACAAACAAACCAACTACTCTAAAAGGTGAAACAGTTAAAAGTTATGGTGAACTAGAGATAGCAAATTATCTGTTTAGTAACAACATTGAATATGAATATGAAAAAGAATATAAATATGAAACGATTAATAAAGAATATCAACAATACTATCCTGACTTTTATCTGCCGGTATACGATATTTATATTGAATACTTTGGAATTGATGAGAATAACGAAGTAGCACCATTTTTTAAAGCTAAAAATGGTTTATCTGCTAGTGATGCATATAATGAATCAATTAAATGGAAAAGAAAAACTCATAAAGAAAACAATACAATAATGATTGAAACATTCTATTATGAAAATAAGCAAGGTAGATTAATAACTAATTTAGAAAATAAACTTAGAAAACATAATGTTAAAATTGAGCCAAAATCCGAAAAAGAATTATGGGAAATCATTAATAAAAATAATAGTGGACTATTAAATGAAATATGTAACGTTTTTTCAACAATAATTAACTTAATTAAAAGTAATAACTACTCAATTAATTATGTAAAAAACTTAAATGAAGTTAAATCATCGTCAATTAACAAGTTAACTCTAGACTTAATTACACCTCTATATTCAGATTATCAAAATGGTCTAAATAAAAATAATATGATTGACTTTAATGACATGATCAATATGGCTACAGATGCAGTATCAACAAATAAATATATACATAATTATAAGTATGTTATAGTGGATGAATACCAAGATATGTCTATATCTAGATATAGATTGCTTGAATCAATGAGAAAACAAAAAGATTATAAATTATTTTGCGTTGGTGACGACTGGCAAAGTATTTATAGATTTAATGGCAGTGATATAGATTTAATAACAAATTTTGAAGCCTATTGGGGAAATACATATCAAAGTTTTATAGAGCGAACTTACAGATTTAGTTCGATGATGTCTATATTGAGTGGAAACTTTATAATGAAAAATCCCAAACAATATAGAAAAAATATAAATGCAAAAATTAGTGAAGATTTTGCAATAAAATTTATAAATGGCTATACAGAAAATAAAAGCATCGATTTTTTAGAAGAAAAGCTTAAACAATTTGATAAAGATAGTACTGTATACTTTCTAGGACGATATTCATTTGATATTGATATATTAAAAAATAACAATAATTTTGCTTTAAAATTTAATATACAAGATAATACTATAGATATTACATATTATAAAAGAAAAGATCTTAAAATTAAATTTCTAACTGTACATAAATCAAAAGGATTACAAGCTGACTATGTAGTAATATTGAATAATAAAAACTACGGTATGGGATTTCCAAGCAAAATTAATGATTTACCATTAATAAAACTATTATTAGCTAGCGGACTTGATGAATACCCATATGCAGAAGAAAGAAGACTTTTCTACGTAGCATTAACAAGATCAAGAAAACAAACATTACTATTAACAGTTGAAAACAACAAATCTATATTTGCTAACGAATTAGAATCTGATTATAAATATCTAATGGAAACAAATACAGAACTAAAAAGAAATATATATAAATGTCCACAATGCGGAGGAAGATTAGTAACAAGATCTGGACAATACGGAAAATTCATGGGATGCAGTAATTATCCAGATTGCAAGTATACAAAAAAATACTAGGAGGATTTAAGAAATGAATGAATTTAGCTGGGCTTTATTAAAAGGACTAATACCCTATTTTATCGTTTTATTAGTTGTTGGAATAATTGGAGTTATACTTGCTCGATTAAAATATCTAGCAAAAACAAAAATCAATCAAAAAATAGCAAGCATTAAAACCGATGGCGGAATTTGTCCACAATGCGGTGGAAAACTAATAATGAGAAATGGGAAATACGGTTCCTTTATAGGATGTAGCAATTTTCCTAAATGTAGATATACACAAAAATAAGACTACTATACTATATAAATAAAGTCGCATACACATATTATGCTATATTACTCATACGAAACAAAAGTGCTGACTTTAAAGCAAGGTTGTTTCTATATATCTGAGATGCAGTCATCAAGGATATAAGTGCCTGAGATGAAATCATCAAGGACACAACAAGCACCTGATGGGCATTTTGCCTTTCAAGGACTAAAAAGAATCTGAGGAAGCCATATACATTCCGATGATTCTTTTTTATTTATTATATTTACACATTAAATCGATTTTAACAAACACGAATTTTCCTTTTACGATTATATGTGATATAATTTAATCGTGAAAGGAAAAGTGTTTATATATGAAGTATG
>JAILLM010000092.1 GCA_024693165.1 Bacilli bacterium
TGCTTATTTATACATTATTAATCAGTCAAGGCTTTACATTATTCAAATATACTAGTTTCTTTGAATTATATGCTAAGTATCGTGAACAATTTAAAGATGCAGAACTTACTGCATATTTGAATTATGAAGAAGGATATTCTGATACAAGAAAACTTAACAAAGTGCTTGTTGATTTAATATTAGAAGGATACGATGAAATTGATCAATTTATTCATGCATATAATTTCGACGGTAAGAACACAAAAGAAGATAACATTATAAGTATCATTTATCATTTACCTCAAGAGTTTACAAAAGATGATATAAGAATCAAAGATCCACTTGCAAGTGAATCAACAATAAATAGAGCGCTAGCAAAATTATCAAAGCAAAAGAAAGTAAGAGCTCTCGGAATTGGAAGAAATGCAAAGTGGATCAGAATAGATAGAAGTCAGCAACCAGTTGATGGAACACATCAAATAAACTTATTTGAGATTGAAGAGTAGCTATAAGCTGCTCTTTATTTTTTTATTTGCTTACTAGTTTTTAATACTAGTATCTATTATATTGATAAAAGTATAAATGTTAACATTATTTAGTTATTTTTTTAAAATATCCAATTTTTAATTTAAATCGAGATGGATGATTATACATATTTGTCTATCTCGATTCGTTATAGAACATGTTGATTTTTTGAAATTTAAATCATCTCTATAAGCTCAGGAATAAAATTATACAATTGATTAAATGTTCTTAAATCATGCCTAATTTGATTTCGAATCGAGATGAATAATTGTACATATTTAGCGATCTCGATTCGTTATAGAAACAGTACATTGTCACCATATAAGACAGGAATCATAAAAAATAAATTTTCAACAACTATCTAGTTTTCAAAACGATGTACATACTAATATGCCTCCATTGGAGAGTAGAAGAAGAAGGAGATGTAACGGTGGCAGACAGCTACTAATTATGTAAAATAGTTGCTTTAACGTTCTGGTGAATCTAGATGGATAATCATCAACAAAAGAACTGCTCGATTTGTAATTAAAATTTAGATTGCCTAGTAAACATAGTCAAAAGAAGCATTATGAGTATGATTAATTAGGTCTTTTTATGCAAATAAAGGCACCTAAACATATTCATTTAATATTGCTGACCAAGATTAAACCCTTAAAAGAATAGTTTCTTTTCTCTTGAATAACTACCGATAATATATATTATGTTAACCATTAAATAATGCGCTAGGTATCGCTTAAATTGTATGTGTGTTGATAAGTTGATAAAAACTTTATAGCCTATTCTTGTATAAACCTTAAAATCATGAGGCTTTAATGTGCTTTTTAAATCGGTTTTTATAATTAATCGAGTTTATGATTATCGATTCATCATACAACTCAATTCGAAGCTCGATTGACTGCCTCTTACATGCTATATATCTAGTTATTAAAACTATATATTGTTTGAAATATTAAAATGTCTGCTATGATGGATTCTATTTTTTATAGAAACCAAGTTAAATATCTTACTTCTTTTTACACTTATATTGTACATTTAAATATAACATTATTTATGTCATATTATTATGTTTGTAAATTTTCTAAATTATCAATTTTAACTTGTTCTATTTTAAATCGAGCTGCATGATTACTCATATTAAGAGATTTCGATTCGTTATACAAAATTGATCTTAATCCAGAATCAATTAAATTTGTTGTGGCATGGATACTGTATTTTGGAATATAGCTTAATGTGATTAAAGAAATGTGAGAATTTAAAAAACATAAATAATTATTATAATGATAAGTTGTTTTGACAATACTAATTAAACTAGTATTTAAAACTAGTAAGTTGATGAAAAAATATTGTTGCTAATTAATGGCTATATTCTATAATGAATCGATTTAATCAATTGCGTATAGATGACCACTTCGATTCGTTATAAAAAACAAACTTAAATTTAATTGGGCTATCGTCTTATAAAAACATAGATTTCAGTTTATATTCTTACGATTCTAAAAAATACATTATTTGATATCGTTCTAAATGAATTTATTAAAATTGCGAATCTACAATTCAATAGCTTAGATAAACTTTATTAAGTCATCTTCATCAACTTGCTTGATTTCGGTCTGCCTTTAAACATTAAAACAGCATAATCTATTTATAATATTTAAATCAGGATAAATTAAACA
>JAILLM010000017.1 GCA_024693165.1 Bacilli bacterium
TTAAGATTTTATCTTAAATTCTTTATCTAATAAGCCATAATCTAGAAAATCTTTATAAGTATCTTCCTCTTTTAAGTAAGCTGATTCTCTTCTAGTCCCTTCTAAAGTAAATCCTAACTTTTCAAATACTTTAATTGATGAGATATTTCCATCGATTGTATCTCCATATATTTTATGTAATTTAAGTTCTTCAAAACCTACTCTTATAAGTTCTTTAGAACTTTCAGTACAATATCCTTTACCAGTATAATCACTATCAAATAAATAAGATATTTCTGCATTTGAATCATTCTCATGAATACTTAATCCAGTGAATCCAATTGGTGTTCCATCACTTAAGCATACGGTTAATTGACTAGCATAACCTTCATTAAATTTACTAGCTTTCTTTTCTAAGAATGCTATTCTTTCTTCAAAAGTTTTTCTTTTTACTCCACCTAAATATTTTTGAGTATTTTCTTGTTTATCCATTTTAAGCATAAGATCTACATCATCTGTAGATACTTTTCTAATAATTAACCTTTTAGTTTTTAATGGTAATAAATCTATAAAGATTTCATTTTTTGTTTTCATAATCCTCCATACACAACTATTTATATTATAATTTCACCAATTATATTTGTAAAACTATTTTATTATTATATAATTATTATGGTGAATTAAATGAAAAAGATAACACATATATTAATGCTTATTTTATGGTTATTAATAATATTCCAATTCTCAAATGAGAATGGTACTGTATCATCATCAAAAAGTGATACTGTTACTATTAAGATAATTGGAGACAAATCATATTTTAAAAGTGCAACTAAAGTAATTAGAAAATTTGCACATTTAAGTGAATATGCAATACTTACAGTTCTTATGTATATAACAGTATGTGATTACACTATAAATAAAAAATATATATTTACTCTATTATTAACTTATTTATGTAGTGTGCTCGATGAAATACATCAGTTATTTATACTTTATAGAAGTGGTTCTTTTGTAGATGTAACAATTGATTCACTTGCAATATTGATTACATTATCAATAATTATTCTAAGAAAAAAAGAAGTTAGAGACTAACTTCTTTTACTTTTGCGATAAATAAGCAATTAACCAAAGAATTAAAGCAAATAAAGTAAATATAAATAACTCACTTGCTTTCATTGGATTTCTATCAACATGTATTTCTTTTAAAGCTTTTTTAAAGACTTCTTGTCTTTTTCTTTCTCCACGTGACCAATCAAATTCATATTTATCACAAACTGGAGTACATGCCCATACATTCTTTTTTACCTTACTGCATGCATAGCATCCAGGTGGCTTTTCTTTTTTTAAATTTAAGTTTTTACAATCAGAACAATATTTCATAATATCTCCCTATTTAAATAACATAAATGTTAAGAAAACAATAAATATAATACTTATTATAGCACCATTAATTCTATCTGATTTATCAGTTTTTCCTTCAATACCAACCATCATACTTGAGAATACTCCACCAAGTAATCCTCCGATATGAGCAAAGTTGTCTACATTAGGAATACTGAATCCTATAAATAAGTTAATTATAATAATTGGAATTATATTAGAAATAATTGAATTACCTAAATATAATCTATAATGATATCCAAAATATAATAGTGCTCCAAGTAAACCAAAGATTGCACCACTAGCACCTACTGAAGAACCTACACTTAAAACAGCACTTAATAAAGATGCAGTTAAAGCACTTAAGAAATAAATAATTAAATACTTTGTTTTACCAAGTAATGTTTCTATTTGAGTACCAATAATATATAAAGAATACATATTACATGCTAAATGAATTACATCTACATGGAAGAATGCTCCAGTAATTAATCTATAATATTGACCTGCTAAAATAGCATCCTTATTAACTGAAAAACTACCCATTTTTAATGTACCAGATAAAGTTAATAAGTAAATAACTAGGTTGATTGCAATAAGTACATAAGTAGCAATTATAGTTTTCTTTCCAAATGTTTTTTCATATAACTTATTCTTCTTTTCAGTTGCCTCATTAATATCTTTAGTAACATTTAAGAAGAAATCAACAGCATCTTTAGATTCACATTTATCATTCTTTAAATCTGGGAAAATCTCTAATAATTGTTTATCATCAGCAGTTTCAATAAAGATTGAATCTACATGTTTATCATCTATAGATTTAATATCTACATTTTCTCCAAGATTAATTTGAATATTTAACATATCACAAGTAAGTGAGAATGTTTTTCTTTTAATTTGTTTAATAATAGATTTAGATCTAAATAAATCATATTGTAATTGATCATTATTATGAATATAATTTGCATTTATTCTAATAACTGAATATGGTTTATCTATATTTTCTAACCAAATTTCATTTTCAGAACCATTAACAATAATTGGTTGATAATTTTCTTTAGTTACAAAATAATGAACTAATCTCATTGTTATTTCATCATTTTCTGTTAAATACATAAAACCCTCCTTATTTTTCTTCAAGAGTATTTAAAAATTCTTTAAAATGTTCTGGTAAATCTACTTCAAAATGCATATGTTCTTTAGTCATAGGATGAGTAAAATCAATTGAAGTAGAATGTAAGAATTGACCAAAAGAATCACTTGGACCAATTCCATATAAAGGATCATTAACAATTGGATATCCAGTATATGCCATATGAACTCTGATTTGATGAGTTCTTCCTGTTTCAAGTGAGCATCTTACTAAAGTATAACCTTTATATCTTTTTATAACCCTTACATGTGTAATAGCATCTTTACTATTTCTTGAAGTCACTGCCATTTTCTTTCTGTTTGATGGATCTCTTCCAATTGGTGCATCTACAGTTGCAGTATCACTTGGGAACTCTCCTCTTAAAAGTGCTATATAATCTCTTTTTATTTCATGTCTTGATAATGCATCACTTAATATTTCATGTGCTTTATTATTTTTAGCTACAATCATAATACCAGTAGTATCTTTATCAATTCTATGAACTATACCTGGTCTAATATCACCATTCACGTCACTAAGATCTTTAGTATAATGCATAAGTCCATTTACTAAAGTACCACTAAAGTTACCTGCTCCTGGATGGACTACCATTCCTGATGGTTTATTAATAATAATTACATCATCATCTTCATAAACAATATCTAAAGGCATTTCTTCAGACTCAATTGTTTCTTGAGTAGGATTAACTTCACTAATCTCAATCTCATCATCTACTCTTGGAATATAATGAGTACTTACCTCTTCACCATTAACAGTAACTAAACCAGCTTCAATCTTTTTATCAATTAAGCTTCTAGAATCTTCAACAAATTGAGTAAGATATTTATCTATTCTTACGTTTGTTTCTTCTTCTACTCTTATTTTCATCTTTTTCACCTCTTTTTGAAATGAATTCTCCTTTTATAGAAATAAACACTAATAGTATTATACCTACTACTATTGCCATATCAGCTATATTAAATACTGGAAAATTACCAATCTTTATAAAATCTCTTACATATCCATAGAATACTCTATCAATTAAATTACCAAGTATTCCACCATATAATAAACCAAATGTTATATTTGTAAGTTTATCTGATTTAAATGAAAATGATACATTATATACAAGTACTAATATAAATAAAGATATTAATATAAGTAATATTGTATTATTTTCAAATAAAGAAAATGCAGCTCCAGTATTAGTAATATATTTAATACTAAAAACTTTATCTATTATAACATAACTTGTAGTTAATGTTGAAATTATACCTTTTAATAATTGATCTATAATTAAAACAAATAAACCAATAAATAGTTTTCGTTTATTCATAAAAAATCACCTAATATTATTATACTATTTAAGAAAAATAAAAAAAAGACTTAGAATTCTAAGTCTTTATAAGAAGCTAACTAACTATTGTTGTTGTGAGTCGCTTCCTGGAAAATTAGGTGTAGTCATATTAACATTTACTTCACCTGGATTAGGAGTTGATCCTGTTGGCATAGGTTGTACTGGTGCTTGATTTGCAGCATTAATTGCATTTCCACCAACACCTTGTGCCATATTTAGTCCAACGAAACCATTCATTGCACCATTTGGATTAGAAGCAGCATTTTGCATGGCAGAACCAGTAGCAGCTGACATCATACCATTTGGGTTTGCAGCATAAGCAGCACCCATAGCAATTTGAGAATCAAGATTTCTAATAAGTTCTTTAGATTCTTCACTTGCATTAATATTAAGTGCAACATCTAAAATAGTTAAACCATATTGTTTAGTCCATGAATCATTTAATAATGTATTCATTACATTAACAACATCATTTTTATACATTTGTACTCTATTAAATGAAATGTTATTTTGAATCATTAAGTTACTGATACATGTAGAAACATTAGATGTAAATTGAGTTTTTAATTGTCCACCAACTACATCATTAACAGTTACAACATCTGCAGCATTAGTACCTAATAATTGAGTTACTAATACGGCTGGATCAACTACTTTAAATGAGTATTCACCATTAAAAGTAATTTCTACAGAACCATATCTTGGATCACTTACAAATTCAGGTTGTGGGCTTCCAAATTTATTTCCAGTAATATTCTTTATATTAATGTAATAAACTCTTTGGTCCATAGCAGCTTGTCCACCATAAGTAATACGATTTCCGATTACTTTAATAGAATCTGCGATTCCTTTGAAGAATCCACCTTCAAATACTGATGGTTGAGCAGCTGAATCCCATTTATAAGTACCTTCTTCAGCACTGAATTCTTTAATTGCTCCATTTTCTACCATCATCATAGCATAACCAACTGGAACTACAATTGTACTTCCGTTAGTAATTACGCCTTCAGTATAATTTGAATTACCTGAACCATGTTGTACTGCTCCCCTACAAACAAGTACATTTGGATCACTAGTAGGAACTGTAATAAACTCTTTAAATTGATCTCCTATTACGTTTCCTGTTGCATCTACTGCAGCTTTGATTAATCCCATTTTTATCACCTTCCTACGTTTAATTATATCATTTATTAATGTATAAACATAATAAAATGATACTTAATTTACAAAATCTTAAAATCTACATACTTAAGTTAATTTTAAACTTATATTTTAAGTAAAATCGACTTTGACCATGTATATATATTAATAGAGGAACGTATTATCCTTGATGTTATCTCACCAATCTAGTAATAGAAAAGTGAGGTGATAATTATGCCTGGTAGAAAAGATACCCTAATCTTACTATTCAAGATAATTATTATTATATTAATAATGTTTATGTAATAAGTAAGCATTACAAAACTTTCAGGGGGTTTTGATTAATATAAAAAACATCAAGTCAAAGACTTGATGCACTCAACCGAGATAGCATTACGTTGGTAATACTTCCTCTAACTATATTGTATTATAATTATTTAATTATATAAAGAGAAAAAACTACACAATGTGTAGTTTTTTTATTAATTCTTTTTAACTTCAATTTTTACTTCATGTCCGTTAATATCATTAACTTCTCCACTATCCTTTTCTGAATAGTTAACAGCTAATGTTTCAGACATAATATATTCTTTAAAGTCTTCAAATGCTTTATTTGTAAGTTCATCACCACTGTATGTTAAATCAATTCTATCAGAGATTTCTAAACCAATAGTCTTTCTGATATTTTGTACCTTAGATACAAATTCTCTTGCTAATCCTTCAAGAATTAATTCTTCAGTTAATTCAGTATTAAGAATTACGAACTTGTTATTTTGCATTCCAACATTAAATCCTTCTTTAGCTTCAATTCTTACATCAACCATATCAGGAGTAACATCTAATCTTTCTCCATCAAAGTCTACTGTAATAGTTTCTTCTTGAAGTAATGCTTCTTCATCTTCTTCAGCTAAATTTTGAAGTAATGCTTGATAATCTTTCATACGAGGACCAAACATTGCACCACATACTTTGAAGTTTGGTTTAATGTTAAAGTTCATGTATTTAGAAAGATCACTTACAAATGTAACTTTCTTAACATTCAATTCTTCTTTGATTAATTCAACTAAATCACCTAAAGTCTTTTCATACTTACCATCAATTAAAGCTTCGCTTAGAGGTTGTCTTACTTTAATCTTAGTTTCTTCACGAACAAATCTACCAGTTGAGATTAAGTCTCTTACTAAATCCATCTTAACTTCGATTTCTTCATTAATTAATGATTCATCAAATGTTGGGAAGTTACTTAAATGTACTGATTCTTCACCAGTTAAGTTTTGATAGATTTCTTCAGTTGTATAAGGAATAATTGGAGCAGCTAACTTACAAACTCCAGTTAAGATTTCATAAGTAGTCATATAAACTGACTTTTTAGAGTTATCAAGTTCTGAAGCCCAGAATCTATCTCTATTACGTCTAATGTACCAGTTAGATAAATCATCTGATACAAATGAAGTAATTTCTTTTACAACTAAGTTTAAATCATATTGGTCATAGAATGCAGTTACATTCTTAACTAATTTATTATATTTAGAAATTAACCATTTATCGATTTCTTCTCTATCCTTAACAGGAACATTACATTCATTAATATCAATTCCATCAATGTTTGCATATGTTTGGAAGAATGAATAAGTATTTTTAAATGGGTTAAAGAATTTAGAGTGTACTTCTTTAAGACCATCCATATCAAATTTAAGTGGTGTCCATACTGGAGATACATAGAACATGTACCATCTAACATTATCAGCACCATATTTAGTTATAGTTTCAATTGGATCTACGATATTACCAATAGATTTACTCATCTTCTTACCCTTACCATCAAGAACCATATCATTAACTACAACATTTTTAAAACATGATTCTCCAGAGATTAAAGTTGAGATTACTAAAAGTACATAGAACCAACCTCTAGTTTGATCTAGTCCTTCAGCAATGAAATCAGCTGGGAATTGTGATTCAAAAATTTCCTTATTTTCAAATGGATAATGGAATTGTGCATAAGGCATTGAACCTGAGTCAAACCATACATCTAATACATCTTCAACACGAGTTAAAGTATCTCCTGTTTCAGGTGATTTAATATGAACATTATCAATATATGGTCTATGTAATTCCATACTCATGATATCTACATCTTCGATTGCAAGTTTTTGTAATTCTTCTCTTGAACCAACACAGTAGATTTCACCAGTTTCTTTATTAGTCCAAATTGGAAGTGGACATCCCCAATATCTTGATCTTGAAATACCCCAATCAACCATATTTTCTAACCAGTTAGCAAATCTCTTTTCACCAACATAATCAGGATACCAATTGATCTTTTTATTAGCTTCAATAATTTCATCTTTCTTCTTAGTAGTAGCAACATACCAAGCTGGTTTTGGATATGAAATTAATGCACTCTTACATCTCCAGCAATGTGGATAGTCATGAGTTAAATGAATCTTCTTAAATAACTTATCATTTTCTTTTAAGTATTTAATAATTTCTACTTCTAGATCTTTATCAGTAACAAGTCTACCTTTCCAAGGTCCTTCAGTGTAACATCCATCTGGACCAACTGGATTAACAAATGTAATACCAGCAGCATTAGCTACTCTATTATCATCTGCACCATAAGCTGGAGCGATATGAACAATACCAGTACCATCAGAATCAGTAACATAATTATCAGCTAATACTTCAAATGCTTTACCTTCAACATTTACAAATGGAAGTAATTGTTCATACTTCATTCCTTTAAGGTCAGTACCTTTAAATGTTTCAAGAACTTCAAATTCATCTCCTAAAACACTATTAGCTAATCTTTCACCAACATAGAATGTATATCCTTGTGATTTAACTTTTAAATAAGTTAAGTCTGGATTAACACATAATGCAACGTTAGCAATTAGAGTCCATGGAGTTGTTGTCCATACTAAGAAGTATGCATCTTCATCAGCTTTTTTAAATGGTAAAATAATTGAATTAACTGGATCTTCTTGGTAACCTTGAGCTACTTCAAAT
The DNA here is from genome assembly GCA_024693165.1 of Bacilli bacterium. Lineage (GTDB taxonomy): Bacteria > Bacillota_I > Bacilli_A > RF39 > UBA660 > UBA6985. Next base: position 8,001 of record JAILLM010000017.1, read on the forward strand.
GAAGAAAGTTCAGTTCCACATCTTGGACAATACCAAAGAATCTTATTACCATGATAAATTAAATCTTTCTTAAACATTTCTTTAATGATCCACCATTCAGATTCAATGAATTCATTAGAGCATGTTACATATGGATTTTCACAATCAATGAATTGTCCCATCATATCAGTTAATTTATTAACTTCATCAATATTTAATGCAGTATTCTTATTACATTCTTTACAGAAGTTTTCTACACCAAATTTTTCGATATCTTGTTTTCCAGAGAATCCAAGTTTCTTTTCAACATTTACTTCGATTGGTAAACCATGAGTATCTAGACCAATTTTTCTTAATACTCTATAACCTTGCATTGTTTTGTATTTAGTAAATGAATCTTTAATTGATTTAGCTAATACATGGTGAATACCAGGTTTAGCATTAGCATAAATAGGTCCATCATAGAATACAAAGTCTTCTTTACCTTTTCTTGAAGAGATAGTCTTTTCAAAGATTTTATTTTCTTTCCAGTAATTTAAAATTGTACTTTCAACTTCATTAACTGGTCTCTTATCTAATTCTTTAAAATTTTTCATAATATCACCTTTCTTCTTTTTTAAAATAAAAAAACTCATGAACTAAAGGACGAAGTGAGTTTGCTCCGTGGTACCACCTTAATTCATGAGTTTAAATCATGCACTTATACTCTTAACGCAAGTTTACGTACTTGGCTTATCCCCAAGTCACATCAGAAGTGATCTTCATATATCTTTCTTTTCTTCTCCTCACACCATATGGAGAATTCTCTTTAAAATACTGAATATATGACGTCTTCGTCATTTGTTTTTAACAAATCTAATTATATGTAAAATATTAATATTTGTCAAACAATTATTTGACTAGTTTTTTTAATTTCTTAAATTCTCTTTTATGTTTAGAAAGTGAGCTTTCATTAAAGATTTGATTATATTCTTCTTCTGATATTTGTAGTCCTTGAAGAATTCTATCTGCAAGTTTATATTTTGAAGAATCTTCTAAGAATGAAGCTGTTCTATCTTCATTATAAAGATTTAATTCTTCAGGGAATAATTCTTTATTATATTTAAGTCTATTACAAAAATCATATGATGGACTATTATAAATATGATTTCTCTTCTTGTTATATCTTCTTATTAATTCATAGTCATACATAATTTCTATTGCTTTATCATAAAAAGCAATATCTTTTTCTGGTAAATAAGAATCATATAATTCTTGAATTAATGTACTTGTATTAGCTGCTGATGAAACAATTGCTCTTGTTTCATATGGAGCATAATCATGATATCTTACATAAGAAAATATTAATTTAAATAAAAGCCCAAGTGTTGGTAATAAATCTTTATCAGATTTTATTTTATCTTCTAATGTTTGTGGATCTACAACTCCCCATAGTTTATGAATTATTTCTTCTCTTCCTTCATCTACTTCTTTAAAGAAAGCAGCATGATCTAACTCATGAAATAAAACATTTAGGAAAAATATATTTTGTCCTAAAATTTTAGATTTATCTTCATACTCTTTTTTATAAAGTATATCAAAATATTTATCTATATCTTTTCTATAGCCCATTTTTAATGCTACTATTTTATCACTAAGTATATAACCACCTAAAGCATTTGATAAAGAAAGCTTTGGTAGTTCAAATACTACATCATCAACAACATCATCAACATGAAATTCATTACTAATAATGTCTATCGCCTCTCTAGCAAAATATTCATCAGCCAACAACCCCATATCTTCATACTTAACTAATAATTCTTTCAAATTTTTATACATAAAAAAATAATACCTCTTCTTTAAGGTATTATTTTATCATAAATATTTTTAAACAACTAATGTTTTTTACCCTTATTTTTAGCTAAAGGATTATAATCTCCTAACTCTAATTTATTCTTAGGTTCAGGTTTCTTTTTTCTACCTATTTCTGAAATCTTATCAGGATTTAAATCGAATTTACTAATAGATTTCTTTTTAGGTTTTCTATTAATGTTCTTCTTTAAACTTACTGAAGTTTTCTTTTTATTAGCAAAGTTAGTTGGTGCTATTAAGAATAAAGCAAGTATAACTATTACAGTTACTATTATTACTACGATATTAACTATATGGTCATTTAACCAAATATCTTTTTCAATAGTTTTATTTAAATATTCTTGATAGAAATAAACAGTAGTAACACTATCTCTTCTTACTGTTGCAACTAAAGAATCAGATTTATATTTTTGATTATCAGATGAAGTAGCAACTATATCTTCAAATCTTAAATACATAGTCTTATTTACATCAAATGCATTTTTAACTTTAAATGTAACAGTTGCATAAGTAGCATTAGGATTATCTTCTAAAGCTACAGCATATACTTTATCAACTTTATAATTATCCTTAGTTTCTACATTAGTAATACTAGAACTATATACATCTCCAGATACTTGATACATCTCTAAATAATTATAATCATATTTAATAGTATGCTCAATTTCAGAAACAGCTGCGCCTTCATACCAAAGTACAATTGTTAAATAGTTACCATCAAATGATACTAAATCTACATGAGGTATAAAGTCATCTGCTTTAACTATACTTACATTAAATAAAACAACTAATATTAATACTAAAACTTTCTTTAAAGTTTTCATTATACTAACACTTTCATTGTTCTAATCATTTGAGTAGTATAACCTAATTCATTATCATACCAAGCTACTACTTTAACCATAGTAGTACCATCCTCTTGTGGAATAACAGTTGTACATAAACCATCTACAAGAGCTCCAATCTTTTGTCCAATAACATCACAAGATACAACTGGATCAAATGTTAGTTTAATTGTTTTATTTTGAGCATGATCAAATGCATTATTAACATCTTCTTCTGTTACTGATTTTTCAACTAATACTGTTAAATCAATAACTGAACCATCTATTACAGGTACTCTAAATGCTGAACCTTTAAGTTTTCCATCAATCTCAGGAATAACTTTACCAATAGCTTTAGCAGCTCCAGTTTCAGCAGGAATAATATTAGACATAGCACTTCTACCACGTCTCGACATAGCGCCCTTTTTATGAACTACATCTAAAGTAGTTTGGTCATTAGTAGTCGCATGAACTGTTGTCATGTATCCTGTTCTAACTGTAAAGTTATCATTTAAAACTTTAAGTACTGGTGCTAAGCAGTTAGTAGTACAAGAGGCTGCACTAATAATTTCTTCAGTACCATCTAAAATATCATGGTTAACATTATAAACTATAGTTTTACAGTCCCCTTTAGCAGGTGCTGAAATAATTACATGTTTAGCTCCAGCATTAATGTGACTTCTTGCTTTTTCAACATCTGTATAGAATCCTGAACATTCAAGAACTACATCTATTGCCTCTTTATCCCATGGTAAATTAGCTGCATCAGGTTCTTTATAAACTCTAATCTTTTTACCAGCTAGAATAATATGTTCATCATCATAACTAATCTTATTAGAATTAAACATTCTAAAGTTTGAGTCATATTTAAGTAAATAATATAAATCTTTAGTATCAGCTAAATCATTTATTGCTACTACCTCAAGTTCTGGATTATTAATTAGTTCTCTAAATGCAAGTCTACCAATTCTACCAAATCCATTAATTGCTACTCTTTTCATAAAAACACTCCCTTATTTAACATCATATATTGAACCACCAATAAATTCTCTTAATATACTTGATTTAGATACATACTCTGAAGATATTGGATAGAAGTTTCTAATACTATCTAATAATCTTCTAGCATCAGTGTATTGTTCAGAATCCATTGGAACATTTAATAATAATGGTTCAAGTATTACTTTTAATACTCCAATTTCATATATTGAACTTGTATTAATAACTGAATCTACTGTATCAGTATATGGGAAGATATATTCTTCTTCTCCATCTCTTACTTTAGACCAACCTGCTAAAGAACTTTCTGCAGATCTTCCTCTTGTTCTAAAGTCTCTTGCAATTCTTCTTAATAATCTATTATCAGTTGAAGAAATATAATTATGTCTATCAATCTTTAATGGTGAAAATGGACTTACATAACATTTATAAATGTCTGGACCATAATCATCAAAGAACAAATTAGGATTAATAGCATGTAATCCTTCGATTACTAATACTTCATTTTCTTTTAATTGAATTGGAGCATTAGTATATAACTTTGTTCCACTTACGAAATCATAAGTTGGAATAACTACTTCTTCACCATTAAGTAAAGCTTTCATTTGTTTATTAAATAATTTTAAATCTAAACAATTAATTGATTCATAATCTTTTGAACCATCAGGTAAAAGTGGTGTTTCATCTCTTTCTAAGAAATAATCATCAAGTGTTAAAGGAATTGCTTCATACCCCAAACTTGATAAAGCATTAGAAAGTTTCTTAGAAGTTGTAGTTTTACCTGAACTTGAAGGACCTGCTAAAAGAACAATTTTCTTTTCTTCTTTAATGATTCTTTCAGCTACTTGGAACATTTCAATATCTATAAGTAAATCTACTTTTCTAACAAAGTCAGCAATTTTACCTTGTGCAATTATTTCATTTAAATCAGACACATAATTTACTTTAATTCTACTAGACCATGATCTCATAAACTCATACATGTCATATATTTTATGTTTAAAGTTAAAATCTAATTCTCCTTTAAAAGGATAAACTAGTATTACTTTATTATTATCTGAATATATTAAATCGAAGTCTTTAATCTCACCACTAGTCTTAGGCATAGCATGAGAATACATATAATTAAAACTTCCATTAAATTCATATATAGAAACTGAAATATTAGTAACAGCTTGAATATTTTTAGCTTTCTCTTCCATTCCATGTCTCATATAGAAATCAAATGCATCTTTTTTACTTACAATTTTTTTGTTGAAAGGTATATTCTTTTCAACAAGTTTATGCATAAATTCTTTTATTTTCTCTACATCTTCTTCTTCAAGATGTCTATCTAAATTAATTGTAGCTAATATTCCGTGGTCCAAGCTATTCTCATAGATAACTTCGCCATTAAATAATTTAGACACAGCATCTATTAGCATAAATTTTAGACCTGATTGATATACTTTGATGTTCATATAGCCAACTCCTTATTCTCTATAATTATATCAGTAATAAGTCAAAAATAAAAGAGAGTTTAGCACTCTCATTCTATTCATTTTCTTTGGATTTATTAACTAAGTCTTTTATTTTTCTAAATCCATGATTTATACCTGACTTTGAAATAGTAAATTCAGTTTCCATAGATATTATATCTGCTAGTTCAAGCATTGTAGTTTCAGGATATTTAATTCTATATTCTGCAATTACTCTAGTCTTGTCATCCAGAAGATCTAACATATCATTCTTTTCTAGATAATTAATATTTTCAATTTGTTCATTACAAGTCTTCATCATTTTTTCTACATTAGCTTGTTCACAATTATTAAGTCTATTAACCATGTTTTTATGATCTCTATATATTCTTATATCTTCATAATAGAATAATGCATCAATAGCATTTAACATCTTTATAAAGTCACTTATTTCTTCTGAAGATTTAATATATACCATATAACCTTTATTTCTAGTTATTAGCTTAGCATTAAAATTAAATTCTTTTAAAAGATCTATTACTGTATCTGCGATATCTTTAGATTTAACAAGTAACTCTAAGTGATACTTAGATTTAGATGGATCATTAATTGATCCACATGAAAGAAATATACCTTTAAGATAACTCATCTTTTCTTCTTCAGAGTAATCTTTAATATTCTTAAACATATTTTCTACATCACTAGTTATAATATCTACTTTTTCTTTTAATTCAAGGATATACATAGTTTTATTAACAAACTTCTTTTGAGTTCTAATAGTTAGTTTAATACTTATACCATATATTCTTTTAATTAAAGAAAACATTCTTCTTGCAACACTTGCATTTTCAATAAACATAATTATTTCATTATCTCTAAATTCAGAATTATCTTTAAGATATGCACATACTTCTGCAATAGACTCTAATCTATTTGTTTCTAACTTAGTAACTTCATCTTTAATTCTAGTTGTAAATGATGCCATACAAATCAACCTCACACATATAATAACAAAAAAATAAAAAGGTTTAAACCTTTTTATTCTCTTTCAAATAATAGACATAAGCTAAATCATCTTTAACTATTACAAATTTAGCTACACCTTTTTCCATTTTATAATTAATAGGCATTTCTAAAGCACTTTGTGCATCTAGAAGCTCATTAAATGTAATTGTTTCAATTACTTTATATGATTCTAAAAAGGGAAGTCTTTTTACTTCAACTATGATTGAATCATATTCTCTTAAGATTTTAGCTAACCTTTTTTGGAAAGTAGAAGTTTGTGCTTCATCTTTTGCATAATATAAAGTAAATGAGAATACTAGAAGAATACTTACTATCCACATAAATACAGAAGTAATTGTATAGAAGTTAGAAAGCATCTTATTATCAACATAACTTTCTAAAGTCTTTTTATTATTTTCTATATTAGTACTTTTAGTTATTTGTATCTTCTCTTCACTTAAAGGAATAACTGCAGTAATAGTATTTGAATCTTTAGTATCAATTGAATGATAATCAATTTCATTTAATACTTTTAATTCAACATATACATAAGCATTGCCTTTAAATGCTTCTCCCATTGTATTTATATATTCATTATAAAGACCTTTATAATAGTCATAATCAATTGATGTATTAACAATTAAATCAAAGTCTTTAGTCTTATAATTATCAGTTTTAGTATCTTCGATAGTAATAGTTTTATTTAAGTTATCTTCAACTACAAGTTTAGATTCAACTGTATAAACTACATCACCTACCAAAGTATCTGAATAATGTATATGATAATCATAATTTATATCTATACTTTCAATTAACTTTCCAGGAATAACTGCATCTCTGCTTAGTCCATCTTGATAAGTTGTATCCATATAGTAATCATTATCTTTATAATGAACAGTATAAGTATATCCACCTTGAACTAAGTAAGATACTAGAGAGGAAACAGAATCATTAACACTTTTAAAAGTGAAATTAATAGATATAAAGAATGATATGAATATACTAATTAAATAAATTGCATATATACCTAATCTTTTATAATTTCTATTCATTAATCTAATTTATCCTTAATTGTATTCAATGCTTTCAATACATTAGGATTATATCTAGAAGATTCTTCTTCGATTACTGAGTATGCAACATCTCTTGCTGGACGTTTATCACTAACAAGTCTAACAGCCATAGAAACAATTGCAGCCTCAATTGGAATATCAACTCCTTGAAGTCCATCTGGAAGTCCTCTTCCATTATAAGTTTCACATGAATACTTAATTATATTAGAAGCAATTTTTAGTTCATTAGGTTCAACTAAGATTGCTTTGATTATATCTAAACCAAATTTAATTTCTTCTTGAACAAACTCTTTAGTTAATGCGCGAGTATTATCCATTGCAATAGATCCAATATTATATAAATAACAAGTATTAGTTATTGCTTTAACAAATGTTTCATCAATATTTAAACTTGGAATAGTAACTTTTAATTCATTAGTAATTGCTAATGTATAATTAGTAATCTTTCTAGAAGTTTCAGAATTATGAATATTCTTAACTATGTTAGAAATTACTACATCAAGTTCACTACTTGAAGATTTATTTTCTTTTAATTCTTTAGCTTGGTTAGTTACCATACTTTGTAATGTATTTCCAGTTTCATATAATGAAATAATCTTAGAAATACGTTTCTTAATATTTTCAGTATTAAATGGTTTTTCAAGCATATCTACGATATCATATGAATAAACTTTTTTACGTGTCTCAATTGTTTCATCACCAGAAATAATAGCTACTGGAACTTTATTTAGAAGTCTATATTGTTTTAAGTAGTTTAATACATCAAAACCATCCTTGCCAGGCATTATTAAATCTAGTAAGATTCCTACGATATTTAATCTATCATCATTGAAGTTATCACTTAGAATATTTTTATTAATGATGCTTATAGCTTCTTCACCATTCTTAGCCATAACTATCTCATAATTATCTACAAATATTCTTTTTAAAGAGTTTCTAATAACTGCTGAATCATCAACAATTAAAATGCACTTTTTCATTGAGTTACTTGTTTGAGCTATCTTAGTAGATAATACTTTATTAAGTTCAGGATTATCTACAGAAACTTTATTAAATACTGAATTAATATAGTCTCTTGTATTATTAAGTTCAAAACCACCATTGCCTTGCGCAGCTAGTGTATTATTAACTTGAAGAATGGCATTACCAATTTGATCTCTTTCTTCTTGAAGTGCAGTCCTATATTCACCAACCTGTTTTTCAAGCTTAAGTGTATGTTCTTCCATATCAGTAAGTCTATCATTAATATCCTCACTCATCATAAAAATAAGTTTTCTATTTTCAAATGGTAAATAGTTAATAATATTTTGATACCATCTATATTCACCAGTTTCACAAAGTCTTCTGTATTTAACTTTAGATTCATGAATACCTTGAGAATATAAACCTTCAAGTTTAGTTAATGAAAGTCCATTGAAATACTCATCAACTTCTTCAGCTTTAATTCTTTTAGTTTCTTTATCAATAAAGTCAGTATAAGTAATTACTCCCTTTATTTTCAATGCATTTGCAACATTAAATTCAAAAGAATAAACTTTATCATCAGGTATATCAATAGCATAAAAATCACTATAATTTGAATTGATAATTCTAAGAAGTTGTTCAACTAATGCTTTTTCATTTAGTTCGTTCATAATAAGACACCTCTATTCTCTTTTATTTTAACATTAAAATAAAATTTTCTAAAGATAGTTTATAACAAAAAAATCAAACACAAATGTTTGATTTTAATACATAAATGGTGCCAACTGCAGGAATCGAACCCGCAACCTACTGATTACAAGTCAGTTGCGCTACCAATTGCGCCAAGTTGGCTTACAAATCAATTATAACATTGATTTATAAAATTTCTATTATTTTTTTAATGTTTTATATTCTTCTTCAGATAATTGTAATCCATATAATAATCTTTTATCATAATCATATGTTTTTGAATCTTGAAAAAAGCATTCTTCTTCATCAAAATTATATAGTTTTAAACAATCAGGAACTAAACTCTTATCTATTGATAATAGATTCATAAAATCATATGCTGGTGAATTAGTAACTGTATCTAATAAATCATATGGTTTAGTAATAATAGAATCTAATTTATTTCCATATATGAATTTTTGACCATATATTAATCTTTCATTAAAATCAATATGCTTTAATTCTTCTAAAACGCTATTAAGTGCTCTATAAGAATTTATTTCTGCTCTTCTTTCAAATGGTGCTAAATCATGATTTAATTCATACATAAATCCGTTATATAAATATCTGAAATGAGATTGAATTATATTTTTAATATTAAATCTTTTAACTACTTGTTCATTTGTTGCAAGATTTGTTAATGTATGTAATATATCTATATTTTCTTCTACCATTTCTTTTTCTAACATAACATGGTCCATTTCATGCATAATTTGTTGAAGTAATATCATATTATAAGAAAGTACTTCACTTCTTACTGCTGTTCTTTCATTTAAGAATTTATCAACAATATTAGCATCATCAATTATATATTCTTTATTAATAAAAAGCGTATAATCTTCTGGACTATAATATGGATCATTATATTTTGTTTTTTTAGTAGCTAATACAAGTTTTTTTATATATTTATCTAAACCATTTTGAGAAGATACTAT
>JAILLM010000019.1 GCA_024693165.1 Bacilli bacterium
GTGTGATTTAACTAATGAATTAGGTACAATGTTATATTTGTATTTCAAACCAAACTATAATATTCTTATCGGAGAAATACTAATTAAATTCTATTTAGTTTATACGGCTGCTATGATTAATGAATTATCATTATATGTATATTCAGTATGTTATGAAAAAGAAGATAATAAATTCTATAAAAAAATAAAAGGTTACTCTTTTATGTTCTGTATAATGGTATCTATTTGTTGCTGTTTCCTACCAGTACATATTAATGATTTATACGGATATGGTGCATCAATTAACGCAGTAAGTTTATATTCGATTATTAATGTTTTCTTTTGGTCAGTATCATTACATAAAAATAGAAAGAAATTCAAACCAAGCGTAATAATTCCTTTATATGTATTTGTTTTACTTGCAGTTGGAGGCGGAGCTGTCCAAGCCCTATTCCCTGAACTTGCAATAGTTACAATTATTGAATATATAATAATGTATTTAATATATTTAACAATGGAAAATACAGATTATAAAATGATTAAAGAACTTGAAGCTGCAAGAAGCAAAGTTAATGAAGCAAATAATGTTAAAAGTAATTTCTTAAAAAATATGTCACATGAAATTAGAACTCCACTTAATGGAATTTTAGGACTAGCTGAAGACATAAGAATCAATCAAGACTCAATTCCTAAAGAATTAAGTAGTGATGCTAATGAATTAATTTACTACTCTAATCTTTTACTAGAAACAATCTCAAGTATCATTGATATTAATAAACTTGATTCTAAAAATACTGAAATCATTGAAAATAATTATGATATAAGAACAATTATTACTCAAATAAAGAAATCTATAATTTATAAAGTATCTAATACAACAAACCTTAACATCAACATTAGTGAAAACATACCTATCCTATATGGCGATGAAGGTCATATTAGACAAATCATAACAAAACTATTAGAAAACTCATTACAAACAACTACAAATGGTGATATTGATTTAAATATCGATATTGATGATATAATCGATAAACCAAAATTAAGAATTGTAGTTAAAGATGAAGGTATTGGTATACATAGTGATATTCTTCCATACATTTATGAATACAATACTGAAAAAGTTAAAAGTAATAAATATTATAATGCAAAATTATCCTTAAATCTTTCCGTAGTAAAGAAACTTGTAGAATTATTAAAAGGATCTATTAACATTGTAAGTAGTTATGGTAAAGGTACAACAGTTACAATCGAATTACCACAACAACCAGGAAGGAGCAATGCAAAATGATACAACACTATTTAAGTCCTTCCAATTATATCGCAGTATATATACCTATTATTATATTTAGTTTAGCTTTATATATAACATTTAATGTTAAAAAAACAAAAGATAATGAAGTTGTTAGAGTTTATAATACTTTACTTAGAATATCATTAATAAGTACATGTATTATTACATTAGTAATGTTTCTTGTAGGAATATTTAAAATAACTAACTTTATTCCTCAAATATTAATGAGGATATATAATGCTACTACTATCATATATGTAGTATATGTAAGTTTATATATTTCAGTTCTACTTCATTTAGGTGAAACATTTAGAAATAAGATATTCTTTGATTTAAAGTATAAAAAACATATGCTTATGGAATTAACTGGGGTATTCTTTGTATTATTAATGCCAGTTAATTTAAAAAATTGTGCTTTCAACGGAGTTGGATCAATGTATGTTTCTGTATTCTATTTCCTAAATATTATTTACTGGATATACTTAACCATTAAATATAGATCAAGAGTAGAATCAAGTAGAATTATACAAATTATTTCAATTATGTTCTTAGGAAGTACAGTATTAGCACTATCAATGACAACAAATGATATTCATATTATTTCAATTATCGAATTCTTATTTGTTTATATATTATATTTCAAAATGGAAAACCCAGATCTTAAATATATTAATGAACTTAATAAGAATAAAGAAGAAACAGAAAAAGCTCTAAGAGCTAAATCAGACTTCTTAAACTCAATGAATGAAGAATTATCCGAACCATTACATAATATAGTTCTTTTATCAAAAAGGATGTATAACATGAAAAATAAAGTAGATAATATAGATGTATTAGATGATTTAGAATTCTTATTACCTGCTTCTAAAAACTTAGATGAAATAGTTGGTAATATTCTAGATATAAATAGACTAGAAAATAATCAAATAAAAATATATGAAGCTCCTTTCAATCCAATTAATACTATCGAAGAAGTAATTGAAAATGAAAAACAAAGAAATATAAATGAAAAGATAGAATTCGAATTCATTTTTGAAGATACTATCCCAGAAGAATTAATTGGAGATGAAAGACATATTAAAAAAATTATTCATAACTTATTAAATAATGCAGTTAAATATACTGAAGAAGGAAAAATATCAACTTACCTTTCAGTAGATCAAATAGATTATGAAACATACAATTTAAGAATTAAAGTATCTGATACTGGTATTGGTATAAAAAATGAAACACTTATTACCCTATTTACTAACTTTGCTAAACAAACAGATGAAAAGAATTCTAATATAGTTGGAACTGGATTAGGATTATCAATAACTAAAAAATTAGTAGACCTTCTACAAGGAACAATAACTGTAGAAAGTATTTATGGCAGTGGTTCAACATTTACAGTTACAATACCTACTAAATTAAGATAACAAAAAAAACTTAGGATTTCTCCTAAGTTTTTAGTTTTTATAAACTACTTAATAGTTTCAATTTTCATAAGGTTAGTGAATCCAATCTTACCAGCAACTAATCCACCAGTAACGATTACGTTATCACCAGCATTTAATTCAGTAAATTTCTTAGCTTCTTCGATAGATAAATCAACTAATTCATCCATATCATTTTTAATATCACAAACTTTAGCATAAACACCATAGTTAAGTGCTAATAAGTTAGCAGTTTCTTCGTCCCCTACTAATGCTAAGATTGGACAACTTGGTTCAAGGTTAGAAATTAATCTAGCACTCTTACCAGATACAGAAGGAACTACGATTAATTTAGCTCCTAATGAGTTAGCAGCTTCAGCAACTGATTTCATAATAGCATCAGTAGCATTTTCAACCTTTTTATCAGCAAAGATATTTTTATATTCAATTGAACCTTCGATATGTTCACAAATTCTTGCCATAGAAGCAACTGTTTCAACAACATATTCTCCAGTAGTAGTTTCACCTGATAACATAACTGCATCAGTACCATTGTATACAGCGTTAGCAACGTCAGTTACTTCTGCTCTTGTAGGTCTTGGATTATGTTTCATTGATTCTAACATTTCAGTAGCAACGATACAAATCTTTTTATGAGCTCTACAAGTTTTAACAATTCTCTTTTGACAAATAGGAAGATCTTCAAATGGAACTTCAACACCAAGGTCTCCACGAGCAACCATTAAACCATCAGCAACTTCAGCAATTGCATCTAAGTTATTCATACCCATTTGAGATTCAATCTTAGCAATAATTTTCATATCTTCTCTATTTTGTTCTTTTAAGATTTCTCTAATAGCTAATACATCATCAGCAGTTTGTACGAATGAAGCAGCTAAATAGTCTCCTTCATGTTGACAAGCATAGATAATGTCTTCTTTATCGATATCAGAAATAAATGGAATGTGTAAGTCAACACCTGGAACAGCACAACTCTTCTTAGAATATAATACTCCACCATTGATAACTTTACATACTACATAGTCATCATATTTTTCGATAACTTCAATTTTCATTAAACCATTTTCAAGTAATACGATGTTACCAACTTGCATAGCATCGATTGCTGACTTATGGTTAAATGTTAATTGTTCTTCAGTACCAATAACATCTTCTTTAACTAATTTAATAGTGTTACCAGCAACTAATTTAATACCTTCTTCTTGAGCTACACCAGAACGGAATTCAGGTCCTTTTGTATCATAAAGAATTGAGATATTTTTACCAGTAATTTTTCTAACTTCTTTAACTGTAGAAACAGCTTGTTCTCTTTCTTCAATAGTAGCATGAGAGAAGTTAATTCTTGCTACATTTGCACCAGCTTCAACCATCTTAGTAAATACTTCAACAGTGTTACTAGCTGGACCAATACTTGTTACAATTTTAGTCTTTTTCATAATAATTTCCTTCCTTCAAATTGCAAACGCAAACAGGTATAAATATACCACAAATACGAGTTATTTGCAAACAAATAGCTTATATTTTAGTAATTAGTTCATTATATTCACTTTCACTAATAAATGCATGTTTTAAAGCACATTTAAACATATGTCTAATATCATCAATTGTAAATCCTTGATGTTTAATCATAAGCTCTATTTCTTTAGTTAAAGTAGTATTAGAAACTGTTCTGTTATCAGTATTAATACATACATCACATTTCTCATCAAAAAGTATTCTTAATTGATGTGATTCATAAGAATCAGCAGCACCAGTTTGAATATTACTTGTTGGACATACTTCAAATAAAATATTATTATTGCAAGTATATTCAAGTAAGTTAGTGTCTTCCAATACTCTTACACCATGTCCAAGTCTTTTTGTACCAAAACTAAGAGCACTCTTAATAGATTCTACTCCATCAGCTTCACCTGCATGAATAGTAAAAGGAATACCTCTTCTTCTTGTTTCTTCAAATAAGTCCTCAAAATTTTTAGTAGGATATAATCCTTCTGCTCCAGCTAAGTCAATTGCACATACACCTTTACCTAAATACTTTTCAGCCAAGTCTATTACTTCAAAGTTTTTATCTAATTCAAAGTCTCTCATCATACAAAGAATAACATTAATTTTTATTCCCTCTACTTGTTTAAAGCCTTCAAGTGTTGCTTCTACTACTTCATCAAGTGTAAGGCATTTTAAAGTAGATTTATGAGGTGAATATCTTACTTCGGCATAAATAATATTTTCCTTCTTCATATCCTCTGCAAGTTCTCTAGAAACACGAATTAAACCTTCTCTATCTTGCATAATGCTTAATGGTAAATCAAACTTAGATAAATATTCATTTAAGTCTTTTCTTGATTCTTTAAAACACATTTGTTTCTCTACTTCTTCAAGTGATATACCTAATATTTCAGAAACAGTTTGTGGTCTAACAGAACCATCAAGATGACAATGCAATTCTATTTTTTTTAAGTCTTCTATCATATAATCACTACCTAGAATAATTATAAAATAAAAAAAATGCACATTAAAGTGCATTTAATAAACTATACATTAATGATAGAAAGAATTTTATTAAGATATTCTTCATCATTAAACTCATTAATGGCAAAACATTTTTTGCCTAAGTCCTTAAAAGATGCTCCACACGAATAAACAATTTTTCTATCAATTACTATAAACCTATCATGAAATGAATCGTTATAAATAAAAGTTATATTTTTATATTGATCTTTATATTTTTCTATAAGAGTATTATTAATGTTCTTTGAAACAACTATAATTTTTTTATGTGTTTCTTTTAAAATATCAAATAATTCTTTCGAAGCGTAATTATCTATAATTATTATTTCATTAATGCTTTTATTAAATATTTCTAATAAAACAGAAAAAGAATCATATATTTGACCATTAAAGAATATTTTATTAATATTTGTATTAACCTTATTATTATCAAAAACAGATTCCAATCTAAGTAATCTATTTTCATGATTCATTAAAATGTTTGCGTTTGAAAAAAAGTGTCTTATTTCAACAAAAGTATCCATTATTTCTAATGTTATTCGACTAGCAATTTCTGATTTAAGAATCGTTGCTAACATATATACGCCTTGTTCAGTGAATAAGGTATGCCCTTTTCTAGAGCCACCCTTTGAAGTCGAAATTTTCGACTTCAAAGAAATACTTTCCTCCTCGGTAATTCTAAATATGTACCTATCAGGAAATTTTATAGGATTGTTTTTAACAGCTTCATTAATTCTTTTAGTATCTACATTATATAGTTTAGCTAAATCACAATCAAACATAACTTGAATCCCTTTATAAATGTAAATCATACTTTTAATGTTGCTTTGTTCCAATAGATTATAATTAATATTCTTTCCTCCTTTCTAGAAACAAAAAATGAGAATATACACCCATATTCTCATTTCATTTCAAACTAAATATAAATAATATAAATCTAATTATCAAGAAAAATATACTCTATAACCATTTGACTATAGACAATTTTCTAAATCTGCAATAATAGCATCCTTATCCATATTTCTTCCAATGAATACAATTTTATTCATTTTATCTCCAAGTTCAGGATCCCAAGCATCTTTTACATCTGGATTGTATTTTAAAATTTGTTCTTGTTCTTCTTTTGGCATATCAACAATCCAAGAACCAATTGATCTTAAAGTTTTTTCTTTACCAATCTTTTCAAAGATAATAGTTTCTCCATCTGTTTCTTCAGTCCAAAGGAAACCTTTTGCTCTAATAATCTTATCAGAGTATTTTTCAATAACATCTTGGAAAGGTTCTAATTTGAATGGTTTTCTATTATAGAATACAAAAGTAGTAATTCCATATTCATAAGCTTCACCATCTTCATGTTCTTCAGGATGTTCCATAGCTTCTACCCAACCTGCAGATGTTTGAACCTTTTCTAAATCAAAATTATTAGTGTCTAAAATAATATCATTATCTACTTCTGAATAATCAGTTTCAATGATTTCAGCAGCTGGATTTAAAGCATCCACAACTCCTTTAACTGAATCTAATTCTTCTTCAGTTACATCACTAACTTTATTAATCATAATTTGATTACAGAATTCAATTTGTTCAACTAAAAGTTTTTCTAAGTCTTCTTCATCATGTTCACTATTAATTAATGCATCCCCAGCATTAAATTCATTAACAAGTCTCTTTGCATCAACAACAGTTAAAACATTATCTAAATAACAAACCTTAGGTAAACCATAACTCATTGAAGTTTGTTCCATAACTGAGATAGTTTGAGCAATTGGAAGTGGTTCACAAATACCACTTGCTTCAATAATGATGTAATCAAAATCTGGATTAGTTCCTAATGAAGTAAGTTGTTTCATTAAATCTTCTTTTAATGTACAACAAATACATCCATTAGATAAAGGTACTACATCTCCTTTATCTTCTTGTTTAATATAACCTGATTTTAATACTAATTCTTCATCTATATTAACTTCACCAATATCATTGACTATTAGTGCAATTCTCTTATCCTTATTCTTTTTTAAAATATTATTAATTAAAGTTGTTTTACCAGAACCTAAATAACCAGTAATAACTAAAACTGGAGTTCCTTTATTCATAACAACACTTCCTTTCAATAGATTTAATTTTAAGATAAAAAGAATAATGTGTCAAACATTATTCTTTAATACTTCTAATTGCATTCTTAATTACTTTTATAGATGCATTAAATTTAGCTGTTTCTCTTTGAGTTAAGTTAATAGCTATGTTATCCTCTACTCCATTACGTCCAATAATCGCAGGATAACTAATATAAATATCATGTTTTTTATCATAAGTTGATACTGCAAGGATTCCATGTTCATCATTTAGAATCGCATTAGTAATTCTAACCATACTTACACCAATACCAAAGTTAGTAAATCCTTTTTTATTTATAATTTCATAAGCAGCTGTTCTAACTCTTTCTTCAATCTCATTCATTTCTTGTTTAGTTAAATACTTATTTATGTTTTGTGGACCAATATTTAAAGTACTCCATGGAACAAATTCAGAGTCTCCATGTTCACCAATTACATAACCATGAATACATTTATTACTAATATGAAGTTTTTCACCAATGATATAACGAAGTCTTGCACTATCAAGTGTAGTTCCAGTTCCGATTACTCTATTAGATGAAAGACCTGAATATTTATATGTAAGATGAGTCATTACATCAAGTGGATTAGTAGCTACTAAGAATATTCCATCAAAACCAGATTTCATTACTTCATCAACTATTGATTTAAATATCTTAGAGTTTTTATTAATAAGATCCATTCTTGTTTCTCCAGGAGCTTGATTAGCACCAGCGGCTATTGCAACAATAGTAGCATCCTTACAATCTGAATAACTTCCAGCAGTAATCTTCATCTTATTAGGAGCAAATGGTAAACAATGATTTAAATCCATTACTTCTCCTTCAATCTTATTCATATTAAGATCTATAAGTACTAACTCTTGAACTGCATTATCTTGATTTAAAAGTGAATATGCATAACTTAATCCAACATTTCCACATCCAATAATAACTACCTTATTCATATTATCACCTATAATAAGTATACCATAATAAAAAAAACCTTTAAATTGCTTTAAAGGTTTTTATTTAACTATTCTTCTGTATCAACAACTTCTAATTCAGATTCTTCATCATCGTTTAAGAATTCATTTTCTAAAACTTCAGAAGCATCATCATTTAAGAATTCATGTTCAAGTTCAATTCCAACGTTATTGTATTCTCTGAAACCAGTACCAGCTGGGATTAGTTTACCAAGAATAACGTTTTCTTTTAGACCCTTAAGGTGATCAACTTTACCTCTAATAGAAGCATCAGTTAATACTCTTGTAGTTTCTTGGAATGAAGCTGCAGATAAGAATGAATCAGTTTCAAGAGCACTCTTAGTAATACCAAGGATAATTGGTTTTGCATTAGCAGGTACTCCACCAGTCATGATTACAGGTTTATTAGCATCATTGAATTCATTCATTGATACTGTTAATCCTTCAACTAATGAAGAATCTCCTGCATCTACAACTTTAACTCTATTAATCATACGAGATGAGATAATTTCGATATGTTTATCTGAGATATCAACACCTTGTGATTTATAAACTTTTTGAACTTCCTTAAGAATGTAGTTAAGAGTTGTAACTCTATCTGTTACATCAAGTAATTCTTTAGGAGAAATAGTACCTTCAGTAAGTTTATCTCCAGCAGCAACTTTGTCTCCAACTTCTACTCTTAATTTAGCTTCATATAATGTTGTATGTTCTTTAGATACTGAATCATTTTCAACTGTAACTTTCCATTTACCGTTAGCATTTTCAATCTTAGTAACTTCACCAGTAACTTCAGAGATTGTAGCTTTACCTTTTGGATTACGAGCTTCAAATAATTCTACTACTCTTGGAAGACCTTGAGTAATATCGTCTGCTCCGGCAACACCACCAGAGTGGAATGTTCTCATTGTTAATTGTGTACCAGGTTCACCGATTGATTGTGCAGCCATTACACCAACAGCTTCACCATTTTCAACGATATTTCCTGTAGCAGGGTTTTCACCGTAACACTTACGACAAATACCATCTCTTGATTGACAAGTAATTGCTGATCTAATTTCTACTGAAGTAATTCCAGCTTTCTTAATCTTCTTAGCAATACTTGGAGTGATGTATTCATCTTTTTCACAAATAACATCTTTAGTTTCTGGATTAATAACCTTCTTAGCAGCGTATCTTCCTGTAATTCTTTCAGATAGTGATTCAATTACTGAACCATCTTTTTCATCTATAAGATCAGATACAACTAATCCAGATAAGCAATGACAATCGTCATCATGAATAATAATGTCTTGAGCTACATCAACAAGACGTCTTGTTAAGTAACCAGAGTCTGCTGTTCTTAACGCTTTATCAGCATTACCTTTACGAGTTCCGTGTGTATTTAAGAAGTATTCATTAACTGTTAATCCATCAACAAGTGATGAAGTAATAGGAATTTCTACTGTAGAACCGTCTGGTTTAGCCATTAATCCACGCATACCAGCCATTTGTCCGAATTGGTTAACAGAACCACGGGCACCAGATTTCATCATCATGAAGATTGGGTTTTCATTTGCAAGTTTATCAGATAATTCAGCAAACTCACCATGAACTTCGTTAGTAACTTTAGCCCAAACGTCACAAACTGATGTATATCTTTCTTCTTCAGTTATAAGACCACGTTTAAATTGTTTATTAATCTTATCAACTTTTTCTTGTCCTTCAGCAATAATACCTTCCTTCTTAGTTGCAGGAGTAATATCATTCATTGAGAATGTAATACCAGCAATTGTAGAATACTTAAATCCTGTGTCTTTAAGTTTATCAAGCATTACTGAAGTTTCAGTTGTTTTATATCTCTTGTAAACTTCTCCAATTGAGTTCTTTAAGTCTTTCTTAATGAAAGCTTCAGTTAAAGGCATCTTAGCAATAGCAACTGGAATATTAGTTCCCATTTCTAAGAAATACTTCATTGGAGTAATTCCTTCAATATTATCTTTTCCTGGTTCATTTAAGTATTGGAATGAATCTGGAAAGATTTCATTGAATTTTAATTTACCTACTGTTGTAACAAGATATTTATCCATTACATCATCTAGGAATAATTTATGAGTAAATGATCTAACTGGAATAGCAATTCTAGTTTGTAAATCAATTTCTCTTCTTTCATAAGCCATTAATGCTTCATTAGAGTTCTTAAATACTTTACCTTCAGAAGTACCATAAGGTTTCTTATGTCCATCTTCAACGTAATTATATCTTTCTAATTCTTCAATTCTAGCTTTCTTAGCTGATTCATCTTCAACTACTTCGATAGTTTGAGTTAAATATACATCTTTAGTATCTTTAAATACGATTTCATATGTATAAGTTCCAACTGTCTTAGTATCAACGTCAGCAAAATTCATTTCTAAGCTTTCGGCTACGATATCGATTGTTTCATCTCTATCAATATGTTTAATGTAATCTTTAACATCAGTAGATAACTTTTCACCTTTAGCAACGATAACAGTTTTAGCTTTTCTACCCATTTCCATAGTAATGTAGTAGTTACCTAATACCATATCTTGTCCAGGAGTAACGATTGGTTTTCCATTTGCTGGTGAAAGAATGTTGTTAGAAGATAACATTAAGATTCTTGCTTCAGCTTTAGCTTCTTCAGATAGTGGTACATGGATAGCCATTTGGTCACCATCGAAGTCAGCGTTAAATCCAGTACAAACAAGTGGATGTAATCTAATTGCTTTTCCTGGAACGATTTTAGGTTCAAATGCTTGAATACCTAGTCTATGTAGAGTTGGTGCACGGTTTAATAGTACTGGATGTTCAACAATAACTTCCTCTACGATATCCCAAATTACATCATCTCTATTGTCGATAAGTTTCTTAGCTCCTTTAATATTGTGAGCAAGACCTTTTTCAACTAATCCATTAATTACATGTGGTTTGAATAATTCAACAGCCATTTCTTTAGGTAAACCACATTGATACATCTTTAATGATGGACCAACTGCGATAACTGAACGTCCTGAGTAGTCAACACGTTTACCAAGTAAGTTTTGTCTAAAACGTCCTTGTTTACCTTTTAACATTGAAGATAATGATTTTAATGGTCTTGATGAAGCATTAGTAATACTTCTACCTCTTCTACCATTATCGAATAATGTATCAACAGCTTCTTGAAGCATTCTCTTTTCGTTTTGAACGATAATTGAAGGAGCTCCAAGTTCTAATAATTTCTTAAGTCTATTATTTCTATTAATGATTCTTCTATATAAATCATTTAAGTCAGAAGTAGCAAATCTACCACCGTCTAATTGAATCATAGGTCTTAAATCTGGTGGAATAACTGGAATACAGTCTAAAATCATCCATTCAGGTTTATTTCCTGATTCTTCAAAAGCAACTAAACAATCAAGTCTCTTGATTAATCTT
>JAILLM010000094.1 GCA_024693165.1 Bacilli bacterium
ACAAGTGTGATTTAGAATCTAAGATAGATTTTAATAAGTTAAATAATATACCTTATATAAAGGGTAATACTAAAGATGCTAATGGATTAGATGAATTAAAGAATACTATTATTAAAATGTTTAATTTAGAACAAATTAATAGTTCAGACTTTAATTATATTTCTAATGCAAGAGAATTATCTTTAGTTAAAAAAGCTGAAAGTGTTGTAAGTGAATCAATAAATAATTTAAATGCAACACTTCCATTTGAAATAGTTGCTGATGATTTAAGAATATCTTATGTAGCGTTAGGTAAAATTATAGGTGAAACGTATAATGAAGATATATTAGATGAGATATTCTCAAAATTCTGTGTAGGAAAGTAGGTGGAAATATGAAATATGATGTAATAGTAGTTGGTGGTGGACATGCTGGTTGTGAAGCTGCTAATGCTGCTGCTAAACAAGGAGTAAAAACATTATTAGTTACTTCAAATATTAAAAATATAGCTGATATGCCATGTAATCCATCTATAGGTGGTACTGCTAAGGGTATAGTAGTAAGAGAAATTGATGCTTTAGGTGGTTTAATGGGTAGAGTAGCTGATAAGTCTCATCTACAAATTAAAATGCTTAATTCAGGTAAAGGACCTGCTGTTAAATCTCTAAGAGCTCAAGGAGATAAAGTAGTTTATCCTAAAAATATGTTAAAAGAATTAAATTCAATCGAAACCTTAGATATTATGGAGGCTATGGTTGAAGATTTAATTGTTGAAGATAATACTATTAAAGGTATTATTACTGATGAAGGTAAAGAAATTATGTGTGAAGCATTAGTATTAACTACTGGTACTTACTTAAAGAGTAAAATTTTAGTAGGTGAAACACATAAATTTGAAGGCCCTCATGGGGAAGTAAGTTCTAAACATTTATCTGATAAATTAAGAGAACTTGGTATTGAAATTCAAAGATTAAAAACAGGAACTCCACAAAGAATTGATCCTGATACTGTTGATTTTTCAGTATTACAACCAGAATATGGTGATCAAACTCCATGGACTTTCTCGTTTGATATTGAACCTCAATATGAAATTGATAAACAAAGATTATGTTATTTAGTATATACAAATGAAGAAACTCATAAGATTATTAGAGATAACCTTAAGAGAAGTGCTATGTATGGTGGATATGCTGAAGGAATTGGACCTAGATATTGTCCTTCTATTGAAGATAAAGTTGTTAGATTTGCTGATAAAGAAAGACATCAATTATTCTTAGAACCTGAAAGCGATTATTATCCAGATCTTTATTTACAAGGATTCTCAACATCAATGCCAATTGATGTACAAGAAAAAATGGTACATTCATTACATGGTTTAGAAAATGCTAAGATTCTTAAATATGCATATGCAATTGAATATGATGCAATTAATCCATTACAAATGTATCCAACTGAAGAGTCTAAAGTAATTAAAAATCTTTATACTGCAGGTCAAATCAATGGTACTTCTGGTTATGAAGAAGCTGCTGGACAAGGATGTTTAGCTGGTATTAATGCTGGTCTTAGAGTTAGAGGAAAAGATCCACTTATTTTAAAGAGAAATGAATCTTATATTGGTGTACTTTTAGATGATTTAACTACTAAAGGAACTAAGGAACCTTATAGATTACTTACTTCAAGAGCAGAATATAGACTTATTTTAAGACATGATAATGCTGATTTAAGATTAAGAGACTATGGATATCAAGTAGGTATTATTTCTCAAGAACAAAAAGATAGATTAGATTTAAAGAGAAAACAAATTGCTGAACTAATTGAAAATTTAAAGAACTTTAGAGTAACTCCTAAAAATCAATCTGAAGAATTAGTTGAAGCTATTGGTGAATTAAATAAAGGTGAATCATTATATGATTTACTTAAGAGACCAGAAGTTAAAATTGATGATTTAGTTACTTATTTAGAAGAAGAATATTCTAAAGAAATTAGAGAAATCGTAGAAGTTCAAGTTAAGTATGAAGGTTATATTAATAAAACTTTAAAAGAAGTTGAAAGAATGCTTAAACTTGAAGATAAAAAGATTCCTGAAGATATAGATTATGATAAAGTTAATAACTTAGCTAGTGAAGCAAGACAAAAGTTAAAACAAGTTAGACCTTTAACTATTGCTCAAGCTACTAGAATTTCAGGTGTTAACCCTGCAGACATTAGTATTTTAACTGTATATTTAAAGAAAGAATATGCTAATCAAGATTAAGAGGTATTTATGAATATTAATGAATTTATTGAAGAATTAAATAAAATTGGTATTACATTAACTGATAAACAACTTGATGAATTAAATACTTATAAAGAATTTTTAAAGGAATATAATAGTCATACTAATTTGACTGCTATTACTGAAGATAATGAAATATATCTTAAACATTTTTATGATTCATTAACTTTAGCTAAATATGTTAATTTAAGTAATGTTAATAAAATGTTAGATATTGGTACCGGTGCAGGTTTTCCTGGAATGGTAATTAAAATTGTTTTTCCAAATATAGATATGTATTTAATGGATTCTAATAATAAAAAGTTAGATTTTCTTACTCAATTAAGTGAAAAATTAGGATTAACTAATGTTCATATGTTACATATAAGAGCAGAAGAATATGCTAAAAGTAATAGAGAATCTTTTGATTTAGTTACTTCTCGTGCAGTTGCAGCTCTTCCAATACTTACTGAACTTGCTTTACCTTTAACTAAAGTAGATGGTAAGTTTGTTGCATTAAAAGCAAATGCTCAAGATGAAATTAGATTATCTAAAGATATAATAAATAAATTAAATGGTAATATAGATTTTATTGAAGAATTTACTTTACCTAAATTAGAAGATCCAAGAACTATCATAGTTATGTCTAAGAAAGGACATACAAGTGATTTATATCCAAGAGAATACGGAAAAATAAAAAAAGAATATGATAGATTAAAAAAATAACTCATGAAAACTCATGAGTTTTTTTTAATCCTACGATTCATAGGGTGCTTTCTTTCTATATTAATAATATGATTTTTTTAGGAAGAAGGAATTATATGAAAAAATATTTTATTAAT
>JAILLM010000076.1 GCA_024693165.1 Bacilli bacterium
AAAGAATATAAAGATAAAAGAATTATATTAATAATTATGAATAATGGACTTTTAAATAAAACAAGTGCATTATTTCTTTTTCCTTTTAAATCATATTCAGGTACAATTTCTTCTTCAGTTAATTTAGCAGCTGCAAGTTCAATAGACTTAGTTGCATAATTATGATGATATCCTTTACTCTCTTCATTTAATATACTTTCACAAAAAGGACAAATAAGTAATTTATCATCTACTTCGTTATTACATTTTTTACATTTCATATATACCACATATATATTATAACAATAAAAAAAAAATAAGAAATAATTAATTCCTCATTTTAAATTTTTTAATAATAAAGAAGTAGCTTCTCCTACTACCTTACTACTTTCTTTTAAGAACTCTTCATAAGTAGTTGTATTTTCATTATTAACTACATCAGAAATACTTCTTATAATTAAAAAAGGTATATTACATAGGAAACATACTTGAGCAATACTTGCTCCTTCCATTTCAGTACATAAAGCATTAAATTTTTTATTAATCTTTAAACTCATATTAGTATCCGTACAGAATATATCTCCAGATGCTATTACACCTACAAATACATTTGCATTTATTTCTTCAAATGAATCTTTAGCACATCTAATTAAATATTCATCTGCTTCAATAAAAGGTTTCCCAACTTCAGGAATATATCCCTTTTCATGATTAAAAGCAGTAATATCAAAATCATGTTGAACAAGAGTTTCACCTATAACAATATCTCCGACACTTAAACGTTCATCAATCCCACCTGCAACACCAATATTAAGAATATAATCCACTTTAAAATTATCAATTAAAAGTTGAGTAGTTCTAGCAGCATTTACTTTTCCAACTCCACATCTAACAAGTATACAATACTTATCATAAATAGTACCTTCATAAAAATGTAAATCAAATATAGAATATTCTCTTTCTAATTTTAAAAACTTTTTTAATCCTACTAATTCTTCATCCATAGCAAATATAATTCCATATTTCATATATAACACCCTCTTAATTTATTAAAAAAACTAACTACTTAGTTAGTTAATAAACAATGGTGATCCGTACGGGATTTGAACCCATGAATGCATGCGTGAAAGGCATGTGTGTTAAACCACTTCACCAACGGACCAAAATAAAATTACGTGTCGAGTATAACAAGTAATTAAAAAATATGCAAGAAAAAAGTACTAACTTTTTGTTAGTACTATTTTACTACAATATTAACTATTCTACCTTTGATAGCAATTACTTTTAAGATTTCATGTCCATCAGTAAACTTTTTAACATTTTCTTCTGCTAATGCTTTTTCTTTTAATACATCTTCAGAATCATCTACGTTTACTTTAATAGTAGCTCTAAGTTTACCATTTACTTGAACACCGATTTCTTTTTCATCATCAACAGTCTTAGCATCATCAAATATTGGCCAAGGTTCAAATGCGATAGTCTTATCATGTCCTAATATTTCCCACATTTCTTCAGTGATATGAGGAGCAATTGGATTTAATAGTTTAACGAATCCTTCAGCATATTCTTTAGGTAATACTGTTTCTTTATTACATGCATTAATGAAAATCATTAATTCAGAAATCGCAGTATTATATGAAAGTGCTTCATAATCACTTGTAACTTTCTTAACCATCTTATGGTAAGCTTTTTCAAGATTACTATTAGCCTCTTCTTTAACCGAACCAGATTCAACAATTAATCTCCATACTCTATCAAGGAACTTCTTAGCAGCTTCAACACCAGCATTACTCCAAGGCTTAGATGCTTCAAGTGGTCCCATAAACATTTCATAAAGTCTAAGAGTATCAGCACCATATTTTTCAGTAATATCAAGTGGATTAACTACATACTCAGGATAACGTTTACCCATTTTAATTCCATTAGAACCTAAAATCATACCTTGATGAACAAGTTTTTTGAATGGTTCTTTAACTGGAGATAATCCTTTATCATATAGATATCTATTCCAAATTCTTGAATACATTAAGTGACCAACAGCATGTTCAGGTCCACCCATATATAAATCAACTGGCATCCAGTGTTTTAATAATTCTTGATTTGCAAATTCTTCATTATTTTGAGGATCAATATATCTCATAAAGTACCAACTTGATCCAGCTGATCCTGGCATTGTAGAAGTTTCTCTTAAACCTTCAACACCATTCTTATTATAATGTTTCCATTCTTCAGCATTTTCAAGTGGAGCTTTTCCATTATGTCCTTTATAATCTTTAAGTTCTGGAAGTACTAGTGGTAATTCTTCATCTGGTAGTAAGTATTCTTTACCATCATTAGTATGAACTACAGGTACTGGTTCTCCCCAATATCTTTGACGAGCAAAAATCCATTCTCTAAATTTATAGTTTACCGTTCTTCTAGCAACACCCATATCAACTAACTTATTAGTGATAGCTTCTTTTGCTTCTTCAACAGTCATACCTGTAAATTCTTCAGAATTAATTAACTTACATCCTTTACCTAAGTAATCATGTTTTTCGAATGCACATTCAGTTACATCTCTTCCTTCGATTACTTGAATCATTGGAATGTTATGAACTTGAGCATATTCAAAGTCTCTTTGATCATGTGTAGGAACAGCCATAACTGCACCTGTACCATAATTAGCAAGTACAAAGTCACCAATGAAGATTTCAGCTTCTTTTCCATTTACAGGGTTAATTGCTTTAATTCCTTCAAGTCTGCATCCTGATTTGCCTTTATTAAGGTCTGTTCTATCTATTTCACTCTTCTTTTTAACTTCTTCAATATAAGCATTAACTTCATCTTTATTAGTAATTCTTGGCATAAGTTCTTGAACTAAATCACCATCAGGTGCAAGTACAAAGAATGTAATACCATAAACTGTTTCTATACATGTGGTGAATATTGAAAACTTTCCTCCACCTACGATATCAACATCCATTTCAACACCAGTTGATTTACCAATCCAATTTCTTTGCATTTCTTTAGTAGATTCAGGCCAATCAATTTCATTTAAACCTTCAAGTAATTTTTCAGCAAAAGCTGGTTGATCAATACAAAGTTGTTTCATATTCTTTCTAACAACAGGATATCCACCACGTTCACTCTTTCCATCAATTACTTCATCATTTGAAAGTACTGTACCTAATTCTTCACACCAGTTAACTGGCATATCTTTATATTTAGCAAATCCATCTTTAAATAATTGTTTGAAGATCCATTGAGTCCATTTATAGTAATTAGGGTCTGAAGTAGAAATACATCTATCCCAATCATAATCAAAACCTAATGCTTTTAATTGTTTTGTAAAATACTCAATATTCTTTTGAGTAAATCCATCTGGATGATTTCCAGTTTGAATCGCATATTGTTCAGCTGGTAATCCAAATGAATCATATCCAATTGGGTGTAATACATTATATCCTTGCATTCTTTTCATACGAGACATAATATCAGTTGCAGTATAACCTTCAGGATGTCCTGCATGTAGACCAACACCACTTGGATAAGGAAACATATCAAGTGCATAATATTTAGGTTTAGAAAAATCCCAAATATCAGTCTTAAATGTTTGATTATCTTCCCAATATTTTTGCCATTTCTTTTCTATTTCTTTAAAATTATATTCCATTATTTTTCATCCTTTCTTTTTTCTATAAAACCTATTATGTTATATCCTCCAATAACGAGAATAATAAATAACATTAAACTTAATCCATATACTAAGTATTTATTCATTTTTAAATCAACAAATAAAACTATATATACAGGGACTGTTATTGCTATCGTATTAACTAAATCTATATAGAGACGAATTCTTTTTGCTCTAGTCTCTCTTATTTTAATATTAAATCTATTCTTAATATATTTAAGTGGAACTGATATTTCTTCAGTTTCCATTTTATTTTTAACAATAGTTAATATTCTTAAAAACACAAATACTAAAGTAAAAATAAGTATTGCTATAAATACATAACCAACTGGATTCATCTTAACCTCCTTAAAAAGAAAAACGGCCTCTCATCCAAAGGACGAAAGACCGTGGTACCACCTTAATTTTATACTTTAATGAACTATAAAGGGTTCAACCTAATACATCCAGAAACAAGTTCATAAAGTTCATACTATTCACTTACACCAACCGTGAACTCTCTTTAAGTAATCCATAAACTACTACTTTTCCTTCGCTTGCTTAAATAAGATTATACAAAATATAAATTAAATCTTCAAGTACAAACTTATATACTATTAAATAAAACATACTTTCTAGCTATTATATTTTCAAGATAAAACATTATTTCATTATCATCTTTTAATGGCATAACTGTTATAAAATGACTCCATGTCAATTTGGTCACCAATGGTGACCATTTTTCATCATGAAACATATTATAAAATTGTCTTATTCTTCATAAAGTTCTTTCATTATACTTATTTCCTACATCAATTGCTAATTTATTAGAGTATTCTTTTATTATATTCTCTCCATATCTTGATCCAGCTTCATGTAATATTTTTCCTATATCAAAATAAGTTAATACTTTATTTCTTTCTTTAGAATAATCTTTAACTCTTTCATATATTTCATTATCTATGAGTTTATTTCTTATGAGAAGATAGTAATCATCTTTCACTATAACACCTCCTTTCAAAAGTATTGTAGTTAATATGAATGTCGTTTTTTTAAAGATTATGTCGGAACATAAAAAAACTCATGAATAATCATGAGTTTTAATAATTACTTTTTAGAAGTTTTCTTTGTAGCTCTTTTAGCTTTTACTTTTTTTAAGAATCTAGGATACATAGCAGCTATTACTACTGCAGCAATACATACAGCAAATACTACACAGTAGATATACATGTTATCTCCAGTTTTTGGATTAACCACATCTTTAATTTCAATAGTTTCAGAATTAATTTTTCCACTTTCATAATTAGCACAAGATACCTTATATGTATCATTCTTTACAACTGTGAATGATCCTTCAAATTTTAAATCACTTACTTCAGTAGATAAGATATCTACTTCTTCATCTTTAGAGTTATATAACTTACAAGTTACTGCATATGCAGGAATACTAAATTCTGGTAATTCTACTTCACCTTTATATGTAATAACACCATTCTCATTAGTTAATTCTAATTTACTAATAACAGGAGTTTCAGCTGCTAATGCTGTGATTGGAAATATAAATAATAAACTTAATATAACAATTATCTTTTTCATTAGTTCAATCTTCCTTCCCAATCTTTCATATCTATAACGTTTCCTTTTCCACTACCAGCAAATGTACCAGAGTAGAAATTTTCTGTTGAACCTTTTTCTTCAACATATAAATAAATCTTATCTACATTTTTAAGTTCTGATTTAGTAGTTTCATATCTAAATGTTGCTCTCTTTAAACCACTTCCACCAAAATCTTCTTCATTTAATTCATAATCATCTACAATATTACCTAAACCATCATCTACACCTTTTTTAGCTGACATTTTAACTATTTTACTATTACCATCTTTAAAATGAAGTTTAGCTAAAACAATGTAGTCTTGATAAGTTGTATTTTTCTCATAGAAAACATCAGAGAATATAAATGCTCTATCTTGAGTAGGTACTCCATCAATCCATGGATCTACTGTTCTTCTATTAATTAGAATAAAGTATTCTTTATTAGAAGTATCAGTTACTTTAAATGTAACTCTATCATAGAAGTTTGATGCAAATTCAAATGTCCATGATCCATCTACTTCTTTATCGATTGCCACAGCATCCTCATTAACATCTAATGCTTCGATTTTATCAATTGCAAATCCGTTTGCATCTACTATTTTGAGATTAACAGTATCTTCAAGAAGTATTGTTGTTATTTCAGTAGGATTTTCTTTTGTAGTTCCAGAAATATCAAATGATTCTTGTCTTAAGAATGCATTTGTCCATTGTCCAGGATAGTAATCTAATTCTGTTAAACTACCAAGTTTTAACCCTTTATAATTAGATCCATAAATAATAGCTTTAAATGCTCTATTACCATATGATACTAATGAGTTATTTCCTTGTGGTTCATTAACTGGTGCATAATCAATTCCACATTTACCAGTTATATTATCACAAGCACCTTTTAAATCT
Source organism: Bacilli bacterium (assembly GCA_024693165.1). GTDB lineage: Bacteria > Bacillota_I > Bacilli_A > RF39 > UBA660 > UBA6985. The sequence goes on from JAILLM010000076.1 coordinate 6,128, forward strand.
TCAAATGTTACTTCACCAGCTTGAATTCTGTTTTTGTAACTTTCAAATTTATATTCTGGTGCCCAAATTGCATCTCTATTATCGACACTGTATGTCTTAGCTGGAACAGTATCTGTTGTAATTGAACTGTCTGCTATAAATCTTGGTGTTTCTTTATCAGTTGGTAAATCGGTAAATTTCTTATAACAAATACTATTATCGCATTTCCATAAAAATACTGCATGACCATTAAATTCTAATGGTTCATCAATTTTTAATGTAGTTGCGCCACTCATTTGTGAACGAATATCTACTTCCGGATAATCATATTCACCTGGACGCTCTGGATTTTCTTCTTGACGTCCAACAGATATTTGTGTGTTATCAAATACTACACGGAAATTAGTAACTGTATTTGGCACTTTATAAACACATCTATCTGCATCAGTACAATCACCGGTAATACCAACAATATTTTCCAAAGCATCTTCAGGTCCTGTTTTTAAAACTATATCACCTTTAAATGTATCTCCTGTTTCTTTTACAGTATAACTAATTATGTTTTCATTATCTTCCAAGTCATAGAAATTTTTAGCATTACTATCAAGTTTAATTACAACATCATAAGTGTCATCTTCAGCACCTACAATAGTTAATGGCATAAATGTATTAGCTAAAATAGATACTGCTAGTGCACCCTTACCAATCTTTTTTAAAATATTATTCATTTTTTATATCTTCCTCCTATACTCTATAAACACTATCCTATTAAAAGTATAATTCATAAAAAAAATTATTACAATAAAAAAACTATAGATTTTATATCTATAGTCTTGCTTTACACTTCAGCCATATATTCAAGTAATTTTAAGAATAAGTTAACATACTTTTGATGTAAGCCTATTCTTGCAAGTTTTCTAACTGCAATACGTTTTTCTTGAATAGATGAGTCCTTAAGAAGAATCTCTCCTATCATATCTTTAACTTTAGTTGGTATTGGTAAATCATTAAGGATTGATTCAATATCATAGTTAATTAATTCACCTTGGTCTAATTCTAGATCTTCACCCTTACAATTAATGACTACTTGTTTAAGTGTAGATAAAGGTGGTAACTCTACTATGAAATCATTATCATCTATATAAGAATCAGTTTCTTTAATCTTATCAGCTCCACAAGTTATAGTAATATGTTCAGGTTCATTCATATTTCTAAATCTAATACGATAACTTCTGTAAGGTGGAATAATACCACTCTTACCTGCAACTGGTCTAATTGAAATAGTTACATTATTCTTTTGATATGTATAATCTATTTCAGTTAATATAAAGAATTCTTTTTCATATAATGATGATACACCATCATCTTCATATAATTCATATGTACTTGAGTCTCCAGGGAATGCTTGAATCTCCATTGCTCTTGGAGCATCTGTATTATTTAAATCATTGCTATCTAAGATAGCAAGAGGAAGTATTGTACCCGCTCTTGCAAATACAGGATAATCTTCATCTTTATAGAATGTAGTATAACGTCTTCCTCCAGTAAACTTTTTACCATTAGTAAAGTCATACCAAGTTCCATCTGGTAGTGCAAGCTTAACAACTGCTCTATTCATTAAAGGATCATCCTTTTTAGTAATCGGAGCAACTAATAATGAACTACCAAAGATATATTCATTTTTATATAATGGTTCATCATAGATTTCAGGATTTTGATAATAAAGTGGTTGAACAAGTGGCATACCAACTTTATGGTATCTATAAGCTTCACTATATAAATAAGGGATAAGTTGATGTCTTAGTCTTAAATACTTAGAAACAATTGCTTGTGTTTGAATATCCCATTTCCAAGGTTCTCTTTTATAAAATTCACCTTCATCTGCAGATAATCTAAGTATTGGAGAGAAACATCCAAATTGAACAAATCTTGAGAATAACTCTGGATCTTCAGTTCCATCTCTAAATCCACCAATATCATTAGAAATCCATGAAACACCTAAATTAGATGCTGATGCATTATAATGAGGTAATGCTTCTAGATTTTTCCAGCTAACCTCAGTTTCGCCAGTATAATGAATTGGATATTTATGAGGTGCTAACATACCATTTCTTGAAAACGTAATACCTCTTCTATTAACTATTTGTTTAAAGTCATCAAAATGATAATATGTTAAAGCTCTTAAAGAAGCTAAATCATTTTTATTATTATAATCAAGCCAGAAGAAATCTACTCCATAATTCATAAGTGGATGAATAAAGTAATCAAAATAAGCACTTAAAATATTAACATTAAATACATTAAACGGAATTATTCCATTACCTTCTGCACCACTTGCTGCTTTAAATGGTAAATAGTAATCTTCTTTTGGTGAAATACCTTCATTTGGATTAACCTTTAATGCAAGTCTTATATTTCTTCCATGTAAGAAGTCAGTCATTCTTTTTGGTCTTTTAAATAATGTTTCATCAAAAGATAAACCTGATTTCATTTTAGGATTTTGTCTATGCCAATGATCTCCCAAAACAATAATTGAAAGTGGTATCTCATGTTTATTAAACTTATGAACAAGTTTTTCAATACCTTTTGAATTATATTCAGTATTTCTATTCCACCAAATGCCTAAAGAATATCTAGGAATAAGTGGTGGATAACCAGTTAATGTAAAATAATCTTTTAAACAAGCTCCAAAGTCTCTTCTATACATAAATACATAAGTATCTATTCTTGTATCACTTCTTTTACCTAAAGAACCATCTTCATTAAATATTAAACTCTTTGAATCATCAAGTGATACAAAACCATCAACTGAATATAAACCTTTTTCATATTTAGGACTACCTGCTTTACCTTCAACTGAAAAACCAATAGTACCAAAGTTCCTTACTTCAGGATGATTAAAATACCAAGTTTTATCTGTATTTGTTAATTCTATTCTTAAATTTTGTTCAGGTGACATTTTAGTACCAAGAAATGGCATTTCTTTTCTATAGAACAATTTAAAATAAGAAGTAGTTATATATAAATATTGATTATCATCTTTTCTATCAAACTTAACTGCCGGGAACTTTCTAGTTTGTACAAGTTCAGTCGGTCTATCTTCAAATTCACCAGTTTCAGAATATTCAAGTCTTACTAAAATTTCACTAAGTACAGTTATTCTAAACTTCTTTCCTTGAATAATATTACTAACGTTAGGTAATATCTTTTTATAATCAAATTTAAAGTGTTCTTGTAAATTAGCCATATCACACATCACCCTATTCTTATCATAATTTTAACATAAGAAAAGACTAATTTCTATT
>JAILLM010000103.1 GCA_024693165.1 Bacilli bacterium
CATCAAATAAGAGTCAAACTTCTTGTTTAAAATAATATATTTTGTTAATATTTAAATAGGGTGAGAGTATGGAAAAAGAAATTAAAAAAACTAATTATTTTATATTATTTGCAATGATAGTTTTAATTCTTTCTATATGTACTGCAACTTATAATATTTATTCAATTTATAGAAATAATAAAGCTAATTACTCAAGTCCATTGAACCTATCTAAAGAAGTACAATATTCTGAACTTACTGATACTACTGTTGAGATGAGTGAAGATGCTTTTCTAGTATTAAGTTATTATGGAGATGAAGATATATATCAAAATCAAAAGAATTTAAAATTAGTATTTAGAAAGTATGGTCTATTAGATAATATAATCTATGTAGATATTACTGAAGAATATGAAAAAGATGGGTTCTTAGAAGATATAAATGATGTTTTAGGTTTAAAAGATTTCAAAATAACAGAAGTACCTACAATTATATATTTTAAAGAAGGAAAAGCAAGTGCCATTGTTAAAACAACAAATGGAATAATAGATTCTTGGTCACTTGAAGAAATTATTCAAAATAATACAAATGTAGATTAAAATCTACATTTTTTATTGTATAATACTTAACTGAAAGAAGGATTACTATGTTAAATATTGTTTTATATCAACCAGAAATACCTCAAAATACAGGTAATATCATGCGTACTTGTGTAGCAACTCATACACATTTACATTTAATTAAACCATTAGGATTCTCTATGGATGAAAAAGCTATTAAAAGAAGTGGAGTTAATTATATAGAAAATTGTAAATGGACTATATATGAAAATTGGGAAGACTTTGTATCTAAAAATGATGGGGTTTACTACTTCTATACAAGATATGGTCATAAACCACATAGTGACTTAAATTATACTGATGAAGCTAATGATAATAAAAATATCTACTTAGTATTTGGTAAAGAATCTACAGGCATTGATCCCAAAATTTTAAAAGATAAATTAGATAACTGTGCAAGAATACCAATGACTGATAAAGTAAGAGCACTTAATGTATCTAATTCAGTAGCTATTTGTATTTATGAAGCTTTAAGACAAAGAAATTATGAAGATTTACTAAGAGATGAACCAAGTGATGAAGGTCATAAAGGACCAAGATTCCTAGAAGATTACAAATAAAAACAGTATCAAATGATACTGATTTTTTATTCTTCAATTGAAATTGCTTCTACTGGGCATCCTTCTACTGCTTTTTGAGTAGATTCTACAGGTGTTTCATTAACAACTTCTGGAAAACCATCTTCATTAAAATCAAAGTTTCCACCTTCGTTAACTCCACAATTAGCAACACATGCTCCGCATCCGATACATTTAGTTTTGTCTAATACTACTTTTGCCATAATTAACCTCCATTTGTTATAAAACAATTATATTATATCTATTTTAATTGCACAATAAAGAACATTCAAAGAATGTTCTCACTATACACTAAACAGATATTCCTTATAGTTTAATCTTATCATATATAATGTATAAATCAAGTATAATCTTCTATATGTACTTTTTAATTAATTGATGTTAATATAATAGTGATAGGATGTGTAAATATGCAATCTAGAATGGAAAAGTATAACAATCAGGGTCCTTTTACATCAAGAGTGGAAAAGAACAAAGCTTTATACGAAGAAGTAAAGAATAGTTCTATTACTGATTTTAATGTAGAAGAAAATACAACTATGCTTAACAATAATTCATCTAGAATTGATGCTGGCAACTTAAGAAACTTACTTGATAATGATTATGTAGATAACACTCCTAAAAGAAGAAGTATTGTGATTGAAAATAATCTTGATGAACCTGAGCCACTTCATGATACAAAAGAATATGATATTAATGTTATTCTTAAAAAAGCAAAAGAGGGTAAGGATATCAATTACAACAAAGAAAGACTTAAAAGCGTTAGACAAACTCAATATGAAATTCTTAATAATTTAGATTTATCAAAACCTTCAGAACCTGATGCTTATCATAATAAGAAAAAAGCAGATGAAGATAACTTAATGGAATTAATTAATACCATTACTGTTTTAGAACTTAAAAATAAACAAAGCAAAAAAGATGATGAAGTTTCACAAGCTTTAGATTTATTTGATGATCTTAATGAAGAAGCTCTTGAAGAAGAAGTTAAACCTGTAGTTATTAAAGAAAAGGTTGCTGAAAAGCAAGCTGAAGTAAAACAACAAGCAAAAGAAGAAGTTAAAGTTGAACCTAAAAAAGAAGTAGTTAAAGAACCTACTCCTGAAACACATGATGAACATGTTACAAAAACATTATCAAAATTAAATATAGATATGGATTCATATGACGAATTTGGAGATGTTGTTAAAGGAGATAAATCAACATTTATATTAAAAGTAATGATATTCCTAGTTGTTGTTTTATTAATAATTGGTACAATATTCATAGTTAATAATATGTTGAACCTAGGATTATTTGATTAAAAAGGAAGGATAATATGGAAGTAAGATTCACTCAAAAGTATTTTATTAACCCGGCTTTTGAATATGGAATAAGATCATATATTTCATATAAGAATGGTGAAGGATATCAACGTCTTCATACTTTTGAGATGTATGTAATTAAAGCTTTAACTATTATATATGGTGAAAAAGCAGTTCTACTTCCATATAAAATAGATAACGAAAAAGCATTTAAATGTAATATGCTTATATATGATTTTAAAGAATCTGATTTAAATGATTTTATTAGTAATATGAATTCTTATTATGAATTCTTAAAGAATTATAAAGATGGAGTTAAAGTAACTGGTCTTATTGCTGAAATTGAAAAGTCATTATTAAAAATGATTATGAAACGTAGTAAAAGAAAAGCATTTACTCCTGAAGAAATCAGAGAATTTGATAAAATCTTTACACCAAATGAAGGGGACTTAAAGAAATTTAAATCTATTGTATCTTCTGATAAAGAGCTTATCTTAAGAACATGGACTAATGATAAAATTCAAATTACTAATACTCAACTTGATCTTATGGCTGTTAATACTGCACTATTACATCCAAGTATCTATCAAAAGTATGGATTAGACATAAGAAATGTTGCAGTCTTAGATGATGATAAAATTAATGATATTAATAGAAAAATAAAAGAAGAAGAACTTATTAAAACTTCAAAAATGAATATGCCATTCAAGAAAAAAAGAAAATATGGATATGGCTTTGCAAGTGTCTTGTTAATATTAGGAGTAATTAGTACATGTGCTGCAGTAGCAATCTTCTTATTAGCAAGATAATCGGGGGATAAAATGAAAATAGAAAATAATGGTTTTGAATACGAATTAGAAAAAAATTATAGAGATGGATTTGATAAAGAAGCATTTTTAGAAAGAGTTACTGAATATTTTGATGAATATGATTATATATTAGGTGATTGGGCTTATGGAAAGTTAAGACTAAAAGGTTTCTATGATTCAAAGAATAAAAATGTTAATAAAATTAATGATATAAAACTACTTGATGATTACATCAAAAACAATTGTGCATACGATTGTAAATATTTCCTACTAAAAAAAGTAAAATAAAGAATAAAGAAAAAAATAAAAGGGTTGGTTAACGTGAATAATAAGATTTATATTGTTGACAGAAATGGTAATCAAGTTATAGTTGAAGGGATTGCATACATCGAGTTAAAAGGCGATGGTTTTGCTAATGAGTATTTATTTTATACTTTAAATGAAATAGTAAATGGTGATTTAAATAAGATTTATGTAGCTAAAGTAAATAATGACAACCTTACAATAGATGATGCAGAGTGGGAAAATATTAAAGCTGCAATGAGAGCAATTACCCACCAAGAACAAGTTGAAGGCTTAACATACCTAAACATGTTTGATGAAAAAGGTGAGGTAAAAGTTTTCAAAACAGAAATTCCTCGTAAATTAGCATTAAAATTAGATAATTTAACTGGAATCATAGATACTTATAAAATTGCTATAAGTAATCCTGGTAATAAAAGCGATACAGCAGCGGTCGGAGGTCAATTTATTGATCCTGAATTATTAGTTGATAAAGGAAATGAAAAATCAATTGATAATACTAATACTCCAAGTGCATTTGATGGTTCAATTAAACCAAGTGTACCTGAAGCTATTCCACAAGTTCAAGAAGTTGCTCCTGTTGCACCTGTTGTTCCACCTGCTGCACCAGTACAAGAACCAGCACTTGTTGCCTCAGCACCAACACAAGCTCCAGCAGCTCCTGTTCAAGAAGTTCAACCAGCTGTTGATGCACCAGCAGTAGCTCCAGTACAACCAGTAGTTGCAACTCCTCAAGTTCAAACTGTTCAAGCTCCAGTTGTTGAGTTACCAACAGTTCCTGTACAAACTGAAGAACCAAAAGAGGAAACAAATCCTTTTGAAGAAATAAAAGCAATTGCACCAACTCCAATTCCTGAAGTATTAAAGGAAGATAGTTTTGCAATTCCTGTTAGTACACCACCGGTACAAACTACAAGTGGTACTAGCACTATCGAAGATAATGATATCTTTAATGAAATAATTAAAGAATTATCTGAAATTAAAAATCAAAATAAAGAAATTCAAGAATCAATAAGAAAATTACAAAATAATATTGCTAATATAAATACTAATTTATCTCAACAAGAGATAACAAATTCGCAAGGTAGTTATGATGGTATGATTAATACTAATATGGCTAATACTACTGAAGATGTAGCAGCCATTGATATTACAAGTAACGGGGCAGTTGTTATTCCTTCGTTTGAACAAGCACAACAAACTGCACAACAAACTGCGAGTGTAATATCAACAAATGTTTTAGAACCAAGTAACAATGTTATTGATACTTCAGTTAATACAACAATTAATACAGTTCCAATATCAGATGTTATTGAACAACCAACACAAGCTGTGATTACTCAACCAGTTGATCTTCCAGCACCTGTGATTGAACAACCGGTTAGTCCTGCACCTGTAAGTGTACCTGTTCCTGAAGCTCCAACTGTTCCTGTTGTAGAAACACCAGTTGCACCTGTTCAAGAACCTGCACCTGTTGCTCCAGTGCAACCTGTAGCACCAGCTCCTGTTCAAGTAGCTCAACCTGCAGTAATTGAACAACCAACAGCTGTAACTGAAGTTCCAGAACTTCCACAAATAATTCCTGATGTGCCAATGGCAAGTGATACACCAAATATCATTATGCCAAATGGAGATCCTTTAGCTGATCTTCCACCAGTACAAATGCCAATGGGTGTTTCTGCTGGAGATGATTCATCAGCAGTTGGATCAACAATTACAGGTATTTAGATAATAAAAAAGAGAAGCGATTGCTTCTCTTTTTAAATTTCAGTATTAATTACACCTTTGCATTCAGGAAGTACTTCTTTGATTGAAGAATAAATTCCATCTTCAATAGTAACATCCATCATCGCACAGTCTACACAAGCACCATAAAATTTTATATATACGTAATCATCCTCGTATTTAATAAACTCCACATCTCCACCTTCCATATTAAGGTAAGGTCTGATTTGATCTAATACTTCTTTGATTTTTTTAATTTTTTCGTCCATATTGTGTCACCTGTGTTGATTATAATTTAATTTATTTACAAAGTAAAGTTATTTTGTTATTATATGAATCGAGGTGCAATTATGGAAGAATTCAATGTTGGAAGTATTGTAAGCTGCACTGTAACTGGAATAAAAGAATATGGAATCTTTGTTAAATTAGAAAATGACTATAGAGGTTTAATTCATATTTCAAAGATCTCAGATAAATTTGTTAGAAATGTAGAAGACTTTGCAAAAGTTGGTGAAACAATTTATGCGGAAATAGAATCAATAGATGAAAAAACAAAACACTGTGTTTTATCTATTAAAAACATGAATTATAGAATTGAAGAAAATCCTTTAATCCATGAAACTATCTCAGGTTTTTCTACATTAAGTAAGAAATTACCAGATTGGATTGCAGAGAAAAAAGAAGAATATAATACTGACAAATAAAAAAGTTCGCATAGAGGTCAATTTTTTGTTGACTTATCAAAAACTGCTATGCTATAATCAGTTTGTCATTTGAAAAAAATGACATGTTTCAAACGAAACAAGTCCGGAGGAATACCCAAGTCCGGTTGAAGGGACTGGTCTTGAAAACCAGCAGGTCGTGCAAGCGGCGCTAGGGTTCGAATCCCTATTCCTCCGCCACTTAATTTTTTATATATCGCGGGATAGAGCAGCTTGGTAGCTCGTTGGGCTCATAACCCAGAGGTCGTAGGTTCAAATCCTGCTCCCGCAACCATTTTGGTCCGTTAGTCTAGAGGCCTATGACGTCTGCCTGTCACGCAGAAGATCAGGGGTTCAAATCCCCTACGGACCGCCATTTTTTTATGGCTCCATAGCTCAGCTGGTAGAGCAGAGGACTGAAAATCCTTGTGTCGCTGGTTCAACTCCCGCTGGAGCCACCATTTTTATGAAATATCCACAAAGGTGGGTTTTTTAATGAAAATTCAAAAAGTTACCAAAATCTAAAAAAAATATTGATTTTTCGAGGATTTTAAGGTATATTAAAAAAGTCTTATATATAAGACAACCGAATTGGTGCTGCCCAAGTGGCGGAACAGGTAGACGCACAGGACTTAAAATCCTGCGGGTGTTAAAGCCCGTGCCGGTTCAAGTCCGGCCTTGGGCACCATTCTTCGGGCGATTAGCTCAGTTGGTTAGAGCACCTGCCTTACAAGCAGGGGGTCACAGGTTCGAGTCCTGTATCGCCCACCATTTTATGCCAACTTGGCGCAATTGGTAGCGCAACTGACTTGTAATCAGTAGGTTGCGGGTTCGATTCCTGCAGTTGGCACCACTTTTTTGTGGAGGGTTAGCGAAGTGGTCAAACGCGGCAGACTGTAAATCTGTTCCTTCGGGTTCCATGGTTCAAATCCATGACCCTCCACCACTTTAATGTCCCGTAGCCAAGTGGTAAGGCATCAGACTTTGACTCTGACATTCCGATGGTTCGAATCCATCCGGGACAACCACTTTATTTTTATGAATACGTTCCGATAGCTCAGTTGGTAGAGCATCTGACTTTTAATCAGAGGGTCGAGGATTCGAGTTCCTCTCGGAGCACCATTTTGAATATAAGCTAGTCGAAAAGACTAGTTTTTATTTTTTTATAACAAATTATTATCATTAATTAATAATATTTGACTTTGTATATAGAGAGTGTTATTCTAACCATTATCAAAAGGGGAAGATGTTATGAGTAATAAGGGATTAATTAAAAGAGTAACTATTGGTAGTTCTGATGATAAGAAATTTGCTGATAAAAAGATATTTTTTACTCAAAATGAAAATGATGAGTGCAAATATACTGTTGAAGATAACGGAAAAATATTTTTTGATCAATACTCTCTAGATGCTACTATCGATTATCGATTAGTAAAAGCTATTGATCCATCTAATAATTATTTTAAAATTGAAAATACTTTCATTATTCCAAAATTGATAATAACAGATAGATTAAAAAATTATTTAATTAAAAATAGAAAATTTTTTCGTCTCAAAGATAATAATGATATATTATTAGTAAGTTTTGGCGATTATATTCGCGATAAAGTGTATTTAGATTATAAAGAAAAACAAAAATTAAAAGTTGAAGATAAAAAACATAAAATTCATTTTATTGGTCAATGGTACAAT